>CAIXAA010000240.1 GCA_903917305.1 uncultured Myxococcales bacterium
CAGCTCGGCCAGACCTACGCCGGCCTGCCGCAGCGCCGCACGCGCCTGTTGTTCAGCCACGCCATCGACACCGACATGCGCTGGACGATCCACAGCGCCGGCAAGCCCTTCGTCGCCGCGCCCGGAGAGGTCAAGGTCGATCACGCGGTCGTGCACTTTCGCCGCACTGCCAGCGTCAGCGGACCTTCGGCCAGCATCGAGAAGGTGATCCGCGCGGCGCCGATCGTCGTGGAACCAGAGGACTATCGCGGCCTGGCCCTCGATCTGCATGCGCTCGATGCCGCCGATACGGTACGCTTGGAACGTTGACGCTGGCTCGCCGCGCGCGCTACTTTGCGGACGTCCATGCGCCGCCAGCGCACGCGAGATGACGCGCCCCTACATTTCGTCCAGACAGGCGATCATGAATCCACTCGAAGAGATCATCGACTTTTTCGTACGCCTGGTGCGCGGCCGCATCGACTCGGTCGAGATCCAGGCGAAGACCAGGCTGACCAACATCGAGACCAAGGCCAAGATCGAGACGGCCAAGCGGGTCAACGGGGCCATCGACGGCTCGATCAACAAGGCCAAGGGCGCGGTGCAGCCGGGCAAGCCGCCACAGAAGTAGCCAAATGTCCGACGTTTTCGAGGTCTACAACCGCTGCGGCTCCTGCCGGTCCTTCCGTGTCGACTACGTCGACCGTCTGTCGCGCACGATGGGCCACTGCGTCGCGCGCACCGGCCATCCCAACGCGGCTGCGCACGATTTCGGCTGTCCCGAATACCACTTGGACCGCGCGCGCCTCGTGGCGGGCACGGCGGTGCCGGACGACGCCGACTTGTCGCCCCACGAACGCGAACGCAAACGCCGACTTCTGCACATGCACCACGTGCAGAGCCACGCCCCGGCGCCGCGGCGCGTGGCGCACGACGACGAGCCCGCGCGGCCGCGCCTGCGCGAGATTCCGCTGGACGAAGAAGGAGCTACGATGGATCGCGATGCCTTGAAGCAGGTGCTGGCGGAAGTGCTCGACGAAGCCCTGGGCCTGTCCGACACGCCGATGCACCCGCGCTACCGCGGCGGCAAGGTCGTCGTGGTGCCGGCGAACCCGGAGCTGCAGTCCAAGGAGCTGGACATCGACGTCCTGTTCCGCAAGATCGTGTCGATCCGCGACAAGCTGCGCGTGCTGGAGCAGAAGATCAACGCGGCCGAGAAGCTCGACAGCACCGAGAAAGTGCAGCTGGAAAGCTACATTACCGGGTGCTACGGCAGCCTGACCAGCTTCAACTTCCTGTTCAAGGACCGCGAGGACGGGTTCGCCGGACAGTAGCCGCTAGACGTCGCTGCCGCGTTTGACCGTGCCTTTCCCAAAGCGTTCCCGCAGCTTGTCCAGCGCCGCGTCGAGCTGCTGCTGCTTTTGCCGCTTGCCCTGGCCGAACAGCTCGCCCTGCACCGGCGCCGCCAGATCGCGCAGATCGAAGGCCGCCAGGCCCACGAGGCGCATCGGCTCGCGCAGATCGAAGTGCTCCAGCAGCGCCAGCGCCGCGTCCAGCAGATCGCCGGCGTTCTGGCTCGGGGGCCGCAGCGCAACCTGGCGCGTGTGCAGGGCAAATCGGTTGGTCTTCAACTTCACGCGCACGCCGCCCGCCGCCAGGCTGCCGCGCCGCAGCCGCCACGCGATGCGATCGGCCGCATGCATCAGGTGCGGGCGGATCGCCGCGGCGCCGCGCACGTCCTCGTCCAGCGTGTTCTCCGCGCCGATGCTCTGCGCCTCGCGATCGGGCACCACCGGCCGCGGATCGTCGCCTTGGGCGAGGCGGTAGATGTGGTCGCCCATCGAGCCCAGAACACCGCGCAACCACGTTGGATCTGCCGCCGCGACATCGGCGATCGTCGCCAGGCCGAGGGCGCGCAGCTGCTCCTCGCCGCGCTTGCCCACGCCCCACAACCGCGAAATCGGCAGCGGATGCAGGAAGTTCAGCGTGTCCTGCGGCTCCACGACGCACAAGCCATCGGGTTTCCTCACATCGCTCGCGACCTTCGCCACGTACTTGCTCGCCGCCACGCCGACCGAGACGCACAGCCCGGTGCGCTCCCGCACCGCCCACTTGATCGCCGCCGCCATGTCCAGCGGCGTACCGAACAGCCGCTCGGCGCCGGTCATGTCCAGGAACGCCTCGTCCAGCGACAGCGCCTCGACGCGCGGCGAGAAGGTGTCGAACACCTCCATGATCTGGCGGCTCACTTCGGCGTAGCGGTGCATGCGCGGCGGGATGATGAGGGCTTGTGGGCACTTGCGCTTGGCGACCACCATCGACATCGCGCTGCCGACGCCAAAAGGCCGTGCTTCGTAACTCGCCGTCGTCACGACACTTCTCGGACTGTCGCCGCCGATCAGCAAGGGCTTGCCGCGCAATTCCGGCCGGTCGTGCTGCTCGATCGCGGCGTAGAACGCGTCCATGTCGGCGTGCACGATGATGCGGGGCCAGGTGGACGCGGGGCGGCTCATGCCTGCGAGTGTAGCGCGAATCCCTCGGGAGGTTGACCGCCAGCGCCCATGCTGTTTGAATACCGCGCCTCTCGATCCGTCGATCGCGAGCCAAACCCCTTGCGGAGTCACCTCCCATGCTCGACGTCTTTCGCCAGAAGAGCCGGTCCACGCTCATCTATGTGCTCTTCGGCGTGATCATCCTGGCCTTCATCTTCACGTTCAACACCGCCAGCCGAGTGTCGCGCAGCGGCGGCTTGGGCGGTGACACGACCGAGGCCATGGCCGATGTCGCGGGCACGACGATCGACAACCACGAGCTCAGCCTCGCGATGTTGCTGTCGGCCGACGCCCCGCAGCCGGGTGCCTCGGGCTTCGAGAAGATGCAGGCCGCGCAACGCTACGAGAAGACGCGCATGCTGTTCTCGGGCGTCGCGCCGGAGCTGGCGATGCTGACGCCGTTCGACGGCCCGGTGCCGCCGCTCAAGGCCGAGAAGGTGCTGACCGAGCTGACCGAGTCCGTGCTCGTTGCGAAAGCGGCGGCGGATCAGGGTCTTGCCGTCAGCGACGCCGAGCTGAGCCGCCGCGTGATGGCGCTGCAGCGCATCTTCGGTTCGAGCCTGGTCGACGAGAACGGCCAGTTCGATCCGCGCAAGTACGACGTGTTCGTGCGCTTCACGCTGGGTTCGAGCAAGGCGGCCCTGGAGCAGTTCCTGCGCCGCGAGATCCTGCGCGACAAGCTGGCGGCGATCGTCACGGCCGGCATCACGATTGCACCCGCGGAGTTGGACGCACTGGTCGCGGCGGATTCGAAGCGCCCGCACCTGGAGTTCGTGGCCCTCGACGCCGACACCGCGGCGCACGCGGTCGCCGTCAGCGATGCCGACGCCGATGCCTACGCCGCGGCACACGCCGACAAGATCCAGGCCGCGTACGACGCCAAGGGCGAGCAGTACAAGTCCCCGGAAAAGTACAACGTCCGCGGCATCCTGGTCGCCGCGCCGGCGCGCGATGCCGCCGAGACCGACGAGGCCAAGAAGAAGGATCTGGACGAGAAGTGGGCGGAGAAGAAGAAGGCTGCCGAGGAACTCCGCGCCGACCTGGACAAAGCCTGGAAGGGCGACAAGCCGCTCGATCCGATCGCGCCGCCCAAGGTCGAAGGCCAGGACGCGCCGGCGGTGGCGGCGGACGGCAAGACGGCCAAGGATCTGGCGGCCCCGGAGAAGACCGCGCGGCTGCTGCAGTTGTTCTCGAAGGTGGCCGGCGAGAAGACGGAGCATTCGATCACCAAGGACGCGGGCGGCAAGTTCGTCGACGACCTGAGCGCGGAAGGCTTGAAGCGCACGCCCTTCGGCCCCGCGGTGGCGACGGCGGTGGCGGCGGCGCCGGTCGACACGCTCGTGGGTCCGGTCGAGGGCAGCCAGGGCTGGTGGGTGCTCGTCGTCGAGAAGAAGCTGCCGCCGACCGTGACGCCGCTGGCGTCGGTCAGCCGCGAGCTGGCCAAGTCGCTGCTGCAGCAGGAGCGCGCCGGTGCGGAGCTCGACCAGATCGCGCAGAGCCTGCTGGACGCCGCCAAGAAGGCGCCGACGCAGCCGCTGGCGGACACGGTCAAGGCGTGGAACAAGACGCGCACCGGCAAGGACGACTCGGGTTTGACGGCTGCGGAGTCGGGTCCGCTGGGCAAGTCGCCGGTCGCGGCGCTGCAGGGCGGCATCGAGGCGATGCTGGGCATGCCGGCGCCGTCGGAAGATCCGAATGACATTCCGGGGATGGGCAAGCTGCCCGAGGCGGCCAAGGCGGCGTGGAAGCTGACGCCGGAGGCGCCGGTCGCAGGCCAGGTGTTCAAGTCGGAGGACGGCAAGACGCGCTATGTCGCGCGCCTGGCGCCGGACAAGAAGGACGCAAAGAAGGACAAGGCCGAAGGCGACAAGGACGCGGACAAGGAAGCCGCGGCGGCCGACGCCAAGGTCCGGGATTCGCTGGGCAAAATCGTGCTGTCGGTCGAGAAGGCCGAGGCGTGGCGCGGGTATGTGCGCAAGCTGTTGCTGACGGCGGAAGCAGCGGGCAAGATCAAGCGCACGGAGGCCTTCGCCACGGTGGTGCAGCAGGAGAAGGATCGCCTCGCGGCGGCGCAGAAGCGCGCGCCCAAGGCCGAGAGCGGCGCGTCGCCCTTCCAGATCAAGGTTGGCGACCAGGAGATGCCCGTTGAGCCGCAAGGCAAAGAGCCCGCCAAGCCCGCGAAGTAGCGAGGCCCTTCTTCCGATCGCGGATCCGGCCCCGGTTCGGGCTCCGGCTGCGGATTCGGAAACCCTCGAAGATTCCTACACGATCGACCTCGACGACGCGGCCCTGCCCGGCGCGGTGGCCGACGTCATCGACGACAGCGACGACTTCGACTTCGACGCGCGCGCGCGCACCGCCCCCGCTCGCCCGGGCGTGTACATCATGCGCGATCGCGCCGGCGCCATCTGCTACATCGGCAAGGCCGCCAGCCTGCGCG
>CAIXAA010000241.1 GCA_903917305.1 uncultured Myxococcales bacterium
AATTGCCACCGCCTCGGCCAGGAGGCTCGGCTTGGCCTTCAGCGCGGCAAGCTGGTGCTGGTAAAGACTCTCCCATTCGGCGAGCGCCGCCACGGCTACTCTGCCGAAGTCGTCGTCGCCAGCGAAGCGTACGATCTCAGCCCAGGCGCCCTTCGCCGTCTCGGCTCTCGCCTCCGCCACCACCGGGCGGCCGCAACCGATGGCGGTAACATAGCGCACCGAGGAGACGAGATGGTTCCACCAATGATGCTGTTTGAGGTCGAGCACCACGCGCGAATTTGGAATCCGTTGGTCGCGGGCAGCAAGCGGCGTCGAATGCGGTATCACGTCCACGGAATGGCCGCGGCGGCCAAACTCGTTGATCGCCCGTTCGCGGCGCGGCGTGAGCAGGCCGAAGAAGCAAAAATCGTGGGTCGGCGCCACTGGCCGCCGTGATGCCTCGTACCGGCGTCCCCAGCCGAGATCGACGTCTGCGGCGCGCGCCACAAATTGCCGGATGACCCGCGCCGAGTCTGGCGCATAGCACCAAGCCGCGGTGAAATACGGGGCCGACTTGACGAAGTCCTCGGCCCGGCGAAGCCATTCACCATCGGGGCGATAATTCCAGACGAGGCCCTCCCGGCTCACCAAGGTCGGCTGTTCGCTCACCAGGACGACGAGCCGATGGCCGGTGTGCGCCAGCGCAGCGAGCCGGTCTGGAAGTGCCTCGTGGATACCTTCGGAGAATACGTTGAACCAGGGTGGCGGCATGAACTCGCCGCGGCTCACGCGAAATTCATGGCCCAAAGCTTCGAGCTGATCGCGCAAGTCATCCAGCGCGTCACCGGCCTCGGCTTTGGTCTCCAGCATGAAGCTAAATTTCATTTGACGATTGCCTCGATGGCCGTCGGCCAGTCCGCCCCGACTATGATGTGATCGACGGCGCTGTCATTGCCGGCGAAGGTCGAGACATGGCCGTAGGGCATCGTTTGCGTAAGCCCGAAAAGATAGGGGCACTGCGGGCTCAGTTCGCGGATTGCCAGGGTCTTCCGGCATGGAAGCTTCGATTCGCAAAGTGCGGACATGACGCCACATTGCGGGCCGATGACCCAAGTCGCTCCAGCGCAAAGGTCGAAAAGTTCCTGCAACGGCAGCGACGGATGATTCGATGTCGGCCGACGGCCGGCTTGCCTCAGCCTGAGCTCTAAGGCGACCCAGAATTTGTCGGGCAAATTAGGCCACGACCGCGATTCCGTTATCAGCAGTACATCTGTCGTGTTCGGCGTGGGAAGCCACTGCGGCCGTTCCATTGGCGCATCTGGCGGCAAGCGCAACAGCGCGCGGTACATATCGGCCTGGGAGACGCGCGGCTTTACGGTGAGTTGATCGAGGCGCGCGCCGGAGCGTACGAAATGCGGATGAACATAGAGCAAGGCACCGTCGTGGATGAGGTTTTCATAGGCGCGGTGGAGTTGCTGGTCGGTCTCGGCGCGCGCGATCAAGAGGTCGTTCAATTCGGGTTCGAGATCGAACAGCTTGGCGACGGCGGCCTGGGAGGATTTGAGAACGACACGGGGCTGAAGCCTGTGGTGCTTTTCAAAGGCGCGGGCCAGCGAGCA
>CAIXAA010000242.1 GCA_903917305.1 uncultured Myxococcales bacterium
CAGTCGGCTGGCGCCGTTGACACTCCCGCAAGTCAAAGCTAGGGTTCCGGCCCGACTGACGCGCCGCGTTATCGGCGACGCGCCACGCCACGCCCTCTCGCATGGGGGCTTGCAGCACCAGGCGCCCGGCTAAGGCGGTGGGCTCTCTGGCAGTGCTGCAAAACGGCGCCAAAGGAGCTTGAATCCAATGAAGATCCTCGTATCTGCCAAGCGCGTCAGCGATCCCAACGCCAGGCTGGCCATCAGCAAGGACGGCAAGTGGATCGAGGGCGACGTCGAGTACATCCTCAACCCCTTCTGCGAGAACGCGATTGAAGCCGCGCTCCAGCTCGCGGAAGCGCACGATGGCACCGAGACCATCGCCGTCGGCATCGGCGACGACGAGACCGCCCGCTTCATCCGCCAAGGCGCGCTCGCCCGCGGCATCGACCGCGGCATCCTGGTGACGGCCGACGAGGCGGAGATCGATTCCGACCTGATCGCGCGCATCTACCAGGGCCTCGCCTACCGCGAGAAGCCGGACATCATCCTGCTGGGCAAGCAGGCGATCGACGGCGACTCGAACCAGGTCGGCCAGTTGCTGGCGGAGTACCTGGGCTGGCCGCAGGCGACGTTTGCTTCGAAGATCGACATCGAAGGCAACGAAGTGATCGTGCAGCGCGAAGTCGACGGCGGCCTCGAGACGCTGGCGCTGACCATGCCCTGCGTGATCACGGCGGATTTGCGGTTGAACGAGCCGCGCTACGCCTCGCTCGCGGGCATCATGAAGGCCAAGAAGAAGCAGCTGGACGAGTTGGAGATCGACGACCTGGAGCTCGAGGATACCGACGCCAAGGTCGAGATCGTCGGGATGAGCACGCCGACGGGCCGCAAGGCTGGTGTGATCGTCAAGGATGTCGATGAGTTGCTTGCCAAGCTGCACAACGAGGCCCGCGTCATCTGACGTTCCGCCATCTTTCATCTACGAGGCAAAACCATGAGCAAGATCCTGGTACTGGCCGAACACGAGAAGGGCCACGTCAAGAAGGTTACGCTGAACACGCTCGCCTTTGCGCGCCAGCTGGCGGCCAAGACGGGCGCGAGCATCGACATCGCGGTGCTCGGCAAGGGCGTCGGCGACATCGCTGAGAAGCTGCGCGGTTACGGTGCCGGCACCGTGCACGTGGCCGACCACGCGGAGCTGGAGCATCCCATTGCGTCCGCCTGGGCCAAGACGCTGGCGGATCTGGCGACGTCGATCGGCGCCACCGTCGTGACGGCTCCGGCCTCGACGATTGGCAAGGACGTGCTGCCGCGCGTCGCGGCGCGTCTCGCTGCGGGCATGGCGAGCGACGTCGTCGGCATCGTCGACACCGCCAAGGGTCCGGCGTTCCGGCGCCCGATGTGGGCCGGCAACTTGATGGGCGATGCGTTCATCAAGACCAAGACCCAGGTCATCTCCGTGCGCGCCTCGGCGTTCGACGCGGCGGAAGCGAGCGGCGGCAGCTCGGCGTTGGCAGCCTTCGCGGCACAGCCCGACCTGGCCAAGAGCCGCGTGCGCTTCGTGAAGTTCGACGGCGTGCAGTCGACGCGGCCAGACCTCACCGAGGCGAGCATCGTCGTCGCGGGCGGTCGCGGCTTGAAGCCCGAGAAGGGCGGCTTTGGCGCCATCGAGCCCCTGGCCGACCTGCTCGGCGCGGCCATCGGCGCCTCGCGCGCTGCGGTCGACGACGGCTATGCGCCCAACGACTACCAGATCGGTCAGACCGGCAAGGTGGTCGCGCCGCAACTGTACTTCGCCATTGCGATTTCGGGCGCGGTGCAGCACCTCGCGGGCATGAAGAATTCCAAGGTCATCGTCGCCATCAACACGCGCGATGACGAGCCGATCTTCAAGGTCGCCGACTACGGCCTCGTCGCCGACGCCTTTGTCGCGGTGCCCGAGCTCGTCGCCAAGATCAAGGCGATGCGCGGCTGATCCCGCTGGACACGATCGTCGCGTGCGCCACGGCGCCGGCTGCGGCCGGTCTCGCCGTGGTGCGCGTGACGGGGCCGCTGGCCCATCCGATCGCCCAGAAGCTGAGCAACCATACAGCTTTGCAGCACGGCCATCTCGCGCTGCGCACCTTGCGCGCGCCGGACGGCGAGGTGCTGGATCGCGGCTACGTCGTGATCTTCCACGCGCCGCGCTCCTTCACGGGCGAAGATGTCGCCGAATTTCAAGTGCATGGCTCGCTGGCCGTGGTCGAGGCGTTGCAGCGCGCGTGCTGCGAGCTGGGCGCGCGGCCGGCGCGGCCTGGCGAGTTCACCTTGCGCGCCCTGCGCAGCGGCAAACTCGATCTGACCCAGGCCGAAGCCTTGGCCGATCTGGTCAGTGCCCGCAGCGATGCGGCGCGGCGCGCGGCAATCGAGCACCTGGATGGTCAACTCAGTCGCAGAATCGCACAGTTGCGTGAGCCGTTGGTCCAGGCGCTGGCCAGCCTGGAGGCGCAGCTCGACTTCGCCGAGGACGCCCAACCGGGGGAGCTGGCGGCGCTCTTGCAGGATCTCTCCAGCGATCTCCAAGGCTTGCTGGCGACGGCGCGCGCCGGTCGGGTGCGCCTGCATGGCGCGCGCGTGGTGCTCTACGGCGCGCCGAATGCGGGAAAATCCACGCTGTTCAATGCGTTGTGCGGCATCGACCGGGCGCTGACCGACGCGCGCCCGGGGACGACGCGCGACACGCTCGAAGTGCAGACCGCGCCGGATGGCCTGCTGCTGACCTGGGTCGATACCGCCGGCGTGCGCGAGACGGACGACGACCTGGAGCGGCAAGGTGCCGAGCGCGCCAAAGCCGAGCTGCCGCAGGCCGATGTCGTGCTGTGGCTGCAGGATGGCGCCGGACCGACGCCGGATGCCGCGCCGCCCTCGGGGCCGGCGACGGTGCTGCACGTGCGCACCAAGGCCGATCTGCAGCGCGACGCTGTCCGCGAGCCTGGCAATTCCATCGTTGTTTCCGCACTTTCAGGCTTTGGCATGGATGCGCTGCGCCAGGGCGTCGCGGCGGCCGTGCGCGGGCTGCAGGCGCCCGCCGCGGCGCAGGTCGGCATCGCGCGCGAGCGGCA
>CAIXAA010000243.1 GCA_903917305.1 uncultured Myxococcales bacterium
CAATTCCAGGAATCGAACACTCGTTCATGTTGGTACACGAAACCGACACACCGACACCGATCGACACCGTTGTCCTCCGCGCCGCGAGATTCCGAAGAAACCATTGTGTGGAGCGGAGATCCGGGATGTGCGCGCAGCTGGTTCGGGCCGCTGGACGCCAAACCAGCCTGGCCGTCGCGTCAGATGGCGACCTGCAGCTGCAGCACGACGCGCGTCGAGCCAACCTCTTGATACGGCGGCGAGCCTTGGACCTTCATCCCGAGCGGCACCGAGCCCGGTTGCAGGATGCGCTGGCTGACATCGAGCACCACGCGCACCGCGCCGACGTCGACGTTGACCGCGCCGCTGATCAATTCGCGCCGCCCCGTGTCGTGCTCGCGATCGGCGTCGAGGACCTCGAAGCGCGCCGTCGGGCGCACCGTCGCCTTGCCCAGCTTGATCTTGCCGACCGCGATCAGCCAGGCGCCCAGGTAGGTGCGGGCATCGAGGCGATCGCGCTCGTCGCTGCGGTCGCCCCACACCACTTCTGCGCGCAATTCAAAGGGTTTCCAATGCAGCGCCACGTCCGCCGAGCCCGCGGTTCCCGCCGCCATCTGCTGCTGGTTGCCATTGACCGAGATCACCGTCGCCGGGTTGCGCCGCCACAGCCAGTCCACGCCCAGCCGCAGGTGCTTCCACGGGTGCGACTCGGCGCGAAAACCCAGCAGCGGCGCCACTTGCGCCTGCGTGCCCGTCGCCTGCCCGGTGAAGGCGCCCGCCGAGAGGTGCAGCCATTTCGTCTTGGGCAGCGGATCCACGCGCAGCGTCGCGCCCACGTCGCGACCGCCAAAGCCCGTGTTCTTGATGAGATCGTCGACAAAGCCCAGGTCCGCCAGCTCGAACTCCACGATCGGCAGCAGCTCCAGCAGGGACATCGGCAGCTTCTGCAGGCCGACGCGCACGTGGACGCGCTCGTGCAGGTCGATGTCGGCGTAGGCAAGCTTGACCACGTGCATTGGGTTGCCGTTCCACGGCTCGGCGAAGTCCGTGAGAACCTTGGCCTCCAGCCACGACGTCGGTCGCGCGGCGAGGCGCACGAACATGCGCTGCAGCTGCCAGCCATCCAGCGCCTGGGTCATCGCGCGCTCCTGCGCGTTCCCCGTCGCGAAGGCGGTCTGCTGCTGCCGCACCTGCAGCAGCGTACGAAACATCATGGGCGACGCGGCCTTGTCGGAGCCGAACGCATCGCCGGAGGTCTGCGACGGCGTCATCTCCTCGGCGAGCTCGACCTCTTGCGCCTGCACCCGCAGCGGCAGCGCGAGCAGCACAAGGGCGCAGATCATCTGGTGAATTCGCATGGTCCCCCTCTCCTAGTTATCCGGCTTCAAGCGACCCAGGCTGAGCAGCGCGCCGCCCAGCCCCACCCCCGTCAGCGCCAGACCCAGCCACAACAGGGCAGGATCGTAGCGGAACACCACGCGATGCGGTCCCGCCGGCATCGGCACGCCGCGCATCGTGCCGTGCTTGCGCTGGATCGCCACGTCGTGGCCATCGAGCGTCGCCTGCCAGCCCGGGTAGTCCAGGTCGGCCAGCACCAGCAGCCCCGGCTGCTGCAGCCGAGCGTCGATCGCCACCAGCGTCGCCTCGTCCTGCACCAGCGTCGCCTGCCCCGCCGCCGCCTCGATGCGCGCCCGCGGCAGCGCCGTCGGATTCTCGAACAAGCGGTACGGGCCGAAACGCGCGATTTCGGTCAGTTCCGGGTCCGAGAGCGGCAGCACGGCGGTCAGATACCGCACACTGTACAGGTTCAGCAGCGCGCGCGCCTCGGGCTCGACGACAAAGCGGTTGGCGTCGCGGTGCAGCAGCTGCTGCATGCGGCCCGGCGCGCTCTGATCGCCCCACGTCTCGCGCATTTCACGAGGCATCAGGCCGACATAGGCCGTGACGATCGGCACGCTGGCGAGCAGGTTCAGGTTGGGCTGCAGGCTGTCGCGGTGGCGCAAGAACAGCGCGCCGTCGCCCTGCCAGCCGCCGGCCTTCCAGAACAGGTGATTGTGGAAGGATTCCGGAAGGATGGGGAACGCGCGGTAGCCCGCGATGCCCGGCTGCACGGCCTTGGCCAGCGCGGGCGGCGCGAGCCAGGGCTGTGAAGGCATGGTCTTCACCAGCGAAGCATCGACGGCGTACAGATCCGCGGCGCTGCCGATCAGCACCACAGCCGCCAGCGCCGGGGCCAGCCAGGCGCGCGCCTGCCGCTGCCGCAGCGTCGTCAGCGCGTGCTGCAGCCCGAACGCCGCGAGCACGGCGAGGCAGAGCTGACCCACGAGCAAAAAGCGCTGCGGATACTGGAACATGTCCGTGCCGGGCAGCAGGAACAGCAGCCGGTACAGCCCGCCGGAGGCGCCAAGGCTCAGCAGCACGGCGAGCGGCAGCGCCGCCGC
>CAIXAA010000244.1 GCA_903917305.1 uncultured Myxococcales bacterium
CACGGACTGCGAGCTGCCGCCGACGCTGGAGCTCGAGCTGCAGCACGCGCTCAAGAAGCGGCCGGGCGACCGCCACCCGACCCTGACGGCCTTTGCCGAGGCGATTCGCGGCGCGATGCGCGAAGACGACCGCGCGACGATGGCCTTGGGCGCTGGCGAAGCCGCCTTCCTGCAACAGCTGCTCGCCGGCCGGGCCGATGCTCCTGCCGCAGCGGGAGCCGTGCCGCCTCCGCCGCCCTCGGCGCGGCCGCGCCGCGTCCACACGCTGACGCCGGGGCCGATGGCGCGCGTACGGCCGACGCCGGGTCCGATGCCGGCTGCCTTCGTGGAGCCGCAATCGCCTGTCGCCGCGCCGCCGGCGGGCAAGGGCAAGCTCATCGCGATCGCGGTAGCGGGGCTCGTCGCGCTTGGCGTGCTCGGTGTGGCCATCGGCATGGCGGTGCACCGCCCGGCGGCCGCGCCCAAGCAGGAGCAGGCCATCGCGGCGCCGGCGCCGCCGCCGTCCGTGCCGGAGCCCACGCCCGAGCCGCCGCAGCCCGACGTCCAGGCGGCGCCCACGCCCGACGTCGTCGCCGAGCCGGAGACGCCCGACGTCCTCGTCGCCGAGGACACCGGCGAAGCGGCGCACAAGCACAAGGTCGACAAGCCGGTGGTCAAGAAGCCGACGGGGGATCCCGGCGCGCAGCCACCGCCGCCGCCGCACCCGGATCGGCCGATCACCTTCTGACAGCCGCCGGACCCGCGAACCGCGCCGGATGTGCCGTCCCGCCGCCGCTTCGTTGCCAGTCCTGCTCGCCGCAGCCCAGGGAGCCCGCCCATGACCGTCGATCCGTTCTTCGCCGTCCCGCGCACGACCCGGCCTGCCGACTGGTTCGAGCGCATCCTGCCGACGTTGCCGCTGCGCCTGCCGCCGATCACGCTGCCGCAGGCGATGGTCTACCACGTCATGGGGCCGGGCGGCGGCGTGTGGACGGTCGGGCTCAAGGACGGCAAGCCGCAGATCACCGCCGGCAAGGTCGGGCCGATCTCGGCGCAGATCGCGATGACAGCCGCGCACTTCCGCGAGGCGGTGGCCGGCGCGCTGCGCGACAGGCTCAAGAAGATCCTCGAGAAGCAGGGCCGGCCGATCGCGCTGCCGGACGCCTCGATGCTGCCCCACGACCCGGCGCGCATCGCGGCGGTGTCGGCGCTACGCGGCAGCGTCGCGTTCGAGCTGTCGGATCGCGACATGGGCGAGAAGTACCGCTACGTCCTGACCCTTGGCGATGGCCCCGTGGCGTTCGAGACGGCGAACACGACGATCGAGGTGGACCTCGACGACCTCGTGGCGCTGGCCTCGGTGCGCACGCCGCCCTTCAAGGTGCTGGCGAGCGGCAAGCTGCGGGTGCGCGGCGACGCCGATCTGCCGATGCGGGCGCTGACGACGCTGCTCGGAACCAAGTCTTAGCTTGCACAGGAGAATGACATGACGCCCAAAGACCAGCCCGAGGATGACTTTCGCAGCGGGCCGGCGCCAGATCCCTTTGAGGATCAGCCGGAGGAGCGGCGCGAGGCGTTGCAGCCCCTGCTCGCGGACGGCGGCACCGTGCTCACCGCGGCTTCGCTGCGCTTCCTGCGCGGTTCCGGCGAGGAGCGCCTGGACCTGATCCTCTCGCTGCCCGACCCGCAGGCGGCGATCCAGGCGATGGCGGCCGAGGAGTACGTGCTGCTGGTGCGCGAAATCGGGCTGGAAGACGCGGCCGAGCTGCTCTCGCTCGCCTCGCCGCGCCAGTTGCAGACCTGCACCGACCTCGATGCCTGGAAGAACGGCGAGTTGGACGCGCACGCGCTGGGCCAGTGGCTGCAGGCGGCGCTCGAGGCGGACCGCGAAGTGGCGGAGCGCTTCGTCGCGGCGCAAGAGGACGGCCTTCTGAGCCTCTACCTGGGCAAGAGCCTGCGCGTCTACTCGACCGCGGAGGAGGACCTGGACTCGATCATCCCTCAGGATCTCGAAGTGTTCACGTCGCCGGACGGCTCGCTGACGCTGGCCGCGGATCCGGACGATCCGGAGCTGCCGTCGCTGCGCGCGCTGATGGACATCCTGTTCGCCGAGTCCGTGGAGCGCGGCCGCCGCGTGCTGATGGCGCTGCAGTGGGAGCTGCTCAGCCAGCTGGAGGACCAGCTGCACACCGAGCGCTCGTCGCGTACGGAGGAGCTGGGTTTCCTGCCGCGCGATGAAGCCCGCGAGATGTTTGGCTATATTGACCCGCACGCCAAGCGTCAGGCGCTGCGCGCGACCTACAGCGGCACGGCGCAGGTGCTGCCGGAGACGCTGCGGCCCTACGTGCCGGAGCACGAGCCGCTGCGCATCGGCCTGGCGCTCAAGGACGCGGGACAAGGCAGCTTTCTCGCTCGCGCGGTGGCGGCGGCGCCGGAGCGCGATCGCGACCGCCTGCGCCTCGCGCTGGTGCGCCTGGCCTACCGCGTGCAGTCGGCGCGCGCGGAGAAGCCTTCTGCAGTCGATGAGTTGGCGCATTGGTCGCGGCAGGCGGCGCACACCTGCTCGATGGGCCTGGAGTTCCTGAGCGACGGCGACATCGCCTTTGCCGCGCTGCTGTTGCAGGTCGAGCCACTCGCGGAGCTGTTCCGCGCCGGCCACAGCCTGGTGCTCATCGAGCACAACCGCGCGCGGCGGCTGCGCACGGCGCTGGGCGGCGAGCAGGCCCTGGATTTGCTGCAAAAAGACGACGCCAACCTGGTGCGCGGCCTGTGCCGGGCGTTTCCGGCGGTCGTGCGCAACGATGCGGAGTGGCCGGTCGAATCCCTGGAGGAGCTGGCGAAAATCCGTAAGCGTTTGCAGGGTTTGGGCGCGCTGACCGTGCTGGCGCGCCTGGGCGGCGGCAGCTTGAAGGGTGCCAAGGCGCATGGTCCCGATCTGACCCTGGTCGCGCTGCTCAACACCGCCGTGGCGCACCACCTGCTGGGCGGCCAGGCGAGCCTGGAGCCGTTGACTCCCGCGGAGTTGCAGCGTTTCGTCGCGATGGCGTTCGTCGGCAGCGGGCCGCAGCGCCATGTCCGCGCGGAGTTGCAGCACGCCTTGCAGGCCTCGCTCTGGGCGCGGCCGGATCTGGGCGACGAAGAGGTGGCGGCGCTGTCCGACTACGTCACCGCCGCGAGGCAGCAGCTTTCCGAGGAGCTGGGCGGCCTTGACCCGAGCGCGCCGATCGACCCGCGCTGGGTGGGCGTCAGCCTGCGCG
>CAIXAA010000245.1 GCA_903917305.1 uncultured Myxococcales bacterium
CGCAGGCGATGCGCCTCGTGTGCCAGACGGCGCACCGGGTGCATTGGTTCTCGCTGCAGAAGGGAAAACCGCTCGGCTACCCCGTGCAGGAGTTTCCCGGCTCGAACGATTCCTGGGACGATACCGCCGGCTTGCTAGAAAATTTAGATTGCCTCTTGACAGTGGACACCGGCGTGTTACATCTTGGCGGCGCGATGGGCAAGCCCCTGGGAATTTTGCTGGGATCGCACAGCGACTGGAAATTTCTGGATCGCGGCAAATGCCCGTTCTATCCGGGCGCGAAGCTATACCGGAACGAGCCGCCCGGGGCGGGGCCGAACGGGAATTTCGAGAACGCGATCAACCAGGCGATTGTGGCGATCCGGGAAAAGGGGCTGGGGGCGTTTGGGTGAAGCGGGGAGCCGCCCTGAAGGGCGGCCCCTACAGGAGAACGGAAGATGCGCGATGCGATGGCGGGAAGCCCGACGGCGAAGAGTGCAGCGGTGGCGGCTGCGCTGCACGCGCGGGGTGTGGAGCGCGAGCCGATCTTCTGCGTCGGAACGCGCTGGATGAATATGCCGGTGCTGGCGATCGGCGGGAATCCGGGTGATTTGACAGCGCCGCCGATCACCGGGGCGACCGGCGGGACGTTTCTCGATCCGAGCGGGAACCAGTTCAACTTGCTGGCGCCGGGATCGGGGCGGTTGGAACAGATCGCCTTCACCGTGAAGGCGGCGGGCTGGGTGAAACTGCCTGCGGGGACCTACACGGCGACGCTGGTGTGCTCGATGTACGGCGTGGCGCAGGCCGCGGGCGGAGCGACGGCGTGGACGGCGGCCTCCGGCAACAAGCTCGGCGGATCGACCTCGCTGTCCTTCACGCAGGCGGGCACCACCGCGGTGATCGTGCCGTGGTACGTCGCGATGGAGATGGAGGGCGATTCGACCTCGGGGCTGCTGCAGGGCCTGTGGCGCGACATCGTGAACAACGTGAAGGACACGACCAACAACGGGGCGATCATGACCAACGCGCCGACGGGCGTGAACTTCGCGAACGAGCCGCCGCTGCAATTCGCGGTGGGCGTGGTGCTGGGCTCGGGCGCGGTGGCCACGTCCGTGGTGAAGCTGACGAACTTCCTGCTGGAAGCGGCGTAGGAGATTACGGGGCCGCTATTCGTGGCCATGGGCTGAGCCGGTGAAGGCGCGCGAATGCTCGGGTCCTTAGCTCTCGACAGAGAGCGCGGCGGATGCGTCGCGGCGGCCCCGTAACTGAATGCCGAAAAAGCGGGCGGAGATAAACTCCGCCCCTACGGGAGACACGGCTATGGCGGAAGAGGCGACGGGCGCGGAGCACGTGCTGGAGCACGGGACGGCGCGCGTGCAGAAAGCGCGCGGAGAAGGCGGCAAGGGCAAAGACGGCGGAAAGGGCGGCGGGAAGGGCAGCCCGGCCGAGAAGGCGAAGATGAAGCGGCTGCGGGAGATCGCGGTGAGCAAGGCGCACACGGATGGGTCGCACACGATGACGCACCGGCACGAGCCTCCGCACCACATGCCGGAGCACGACGAGACCTACACCGCGCCGGACCTGCAGGCGGCGCACGACCATCTGGAAGAGCACATGGGCCAGGCGAACCCGGGCGAGGCCGAAGCGGACGCGGGCTCGGAGGCGGGAGCCGCGCCGGCCGGAGCGGGAGCCGGCGCGGGCGGCGGGGCCGCGGAAGCGGCGATGGAGCAGGCCGGTGGCGGAGAAGAAGCCGAAGCATAACGTGAGCCTGTATCGCGCGATGCACCACCTGAACAAGGGCGGACTGCACCGCGCCCTGGGCGTGCCGGAGGGGCAGCCGATCCCGCCGGCGAAACTGGCGGCGGCGAAGAACTCCAAGAACGAGCACGTGCGGCACATGGCGAATTTCGCCAGCACGATGGGCGGCTTCAAGCACGCCGGCGCGAAGAAGAAATAGCCGGAAAGGGATGAACGTCTGTGGCCCCGGACCCGAATTGCAAGTTGTGCGGCGGCAGCGGGTGGAAATTGGTTCCACGCCCGGGGTCGGCGCCGGCGCCCCTTCCGAGCGCGGCGGACCTGGACGCGGTGGCGGCGGAGGAGCAGGTGAAATTGCAGACGGGTGCAAACCTCGGCGAGCCTCCTGCGAA
>CAIXAA010000246.1 GCA_903917305.1 uncultured Myxococcales bacterium
CTCATCGTCGTCTTCCGCATCGACCGTCGACGAGTGCCAGTTCGGGGCCAGTGTGTCCAGCGCCTCACGAATGAGCATCAGTTCGTCCAGGTCGGCAAAGGCCTTCATGGCTGCTTCCATCGCTTCCTCCTCGCCGTTTGGGCAGGCTACGCTTGGGCGCCGTCCCGGACCGGCGCCCTTTGGAGCACGAGCGCCACCACCTCGCGCACGTGCTCGACCGCGTGGACGCGCACCTGCGTTCCCGCGGGCACGTCGCCGAGGTTCATGGCCGGGAGCACCACCTCAGCGATTCCTGCGCGTTCGGCCGCAAGCACTTTGGCCCGCACGCCGCCGACCGGCAGCACCTTGCCTTGCAGCGAAATTTCGCCGGTCATGGCCACCTCCGCGCGCGCGGGCTGCCCGGACAGCGCCGACACCAGGGCGACGAGCACGGCGCATCCGGCAGACGGCCCATCCTTGGGCGTCGCGCCATCGGGCAGGTGAACGTGCAGGTCGCGCTGCAGCGCGGCCGGTCGCAGGCCATACGCGCGCGGGTCGGCGCGGAGCAATGCCAGCGCCGTATAGACGGATTCCTTCAGGACCGACCCGAGTTGACCCGTCATGCGGATCCGCCCGCCGCCGGGCCGACTCGGCGCCATCACCGCGATTTCGATGAACAGGAGCGCGCCGCCTTCACCCGACACCGACAGGCCGGTCGCCACGCCAGGCGGCAGCGTCGATTGCGCCACGCCATGCTGGAAGCGCCGAGGCCCGAGCACGGCCAGCACCTCTTCGTCGCTCACTTGAACCGTGTCGGACTCGCCGCGCGCCCGTGCCAACGCCCGCGCCCGTGTGAGAGACGCCAGCGCGCGCTGGGCCTGCCGCACGCCCGGCTCGCGCGTGTAGCCCTCAACGATCCCGCGCATCGTGGCCGCGCTGAGCGCCGGAAGCTTGCCAAGTCCGCTGTCCTTGACGATCCGCGGCCACAGGTGGTCCAAGCCAATCGCGACCTTCTCCGGCAGCGTGTAGCCCTCCAGTTCGATCAGCTCCAGCCGGTCGCGCAAGATGGGGTCGATCTTCCCCGCGTCGTTCGCCGTGCAAATGAACAGGACATGCGACAGGTCATAGCCGACGCTCAGGTAGTTGTCCCGGAAGTGCTGATTCTGCGCTGGATCCAGGATCTCCAGCAGCGCGCCGCCCGGGGAGCGACCGCGATCGACGCCCAGCTTGTCGATTTCGTCCAGCAGCACCACAGCCGACGCGCTGCCGCTCAACGCCATGGCCTGCAGGATTCGCCCGGAGCTTGCCGCGACGTAGCTCAGCCGGAAGCCACGCAGTTCAGCCTCGTCGTGCACGCCGCCGAGCGCCACGCGGGCAAACTTGCGACCCATCGCCTCCGCAATCGCTTGGGCGATCGTGGTCTTGCCGACACCCGGCGGCCCGACAAGACAGAGCACCGTGCTCGCTGCCGCTCCTCCCAGCTTGCGCACTGCCAGATACTCAAGAATGCGCTGCTTGGGTTTGACCAGCCCCGTGTGCTCGCGATCCAGGGCATGCGAGACGGCATCGAGATCGACCGGCCGCGGGGCATCGGGCGTCCAAGGCAGGCGCGCCATGAAGTCGAGGTGGCCCAGATACGTGGCGTAATCGTGGTGATCCGCCTTCATTCCGCGCAGCAGCCGCAGTTCGCGGCGGGCCATTTCGCGCGCCTCCTTGGGCAGTCCGGCGA
>CAIXAA010000247.1 GCA_903917305.1 uncultured Myxococcales bacterium
ATGGATGAGCTCACCAATCCGGCCGTGAAGAAAAAACTCACGCTCTATGAGACGCGCGGCGGGTCAGGACAAACAACTCGAGCAAGCGCCTTTGCACGTCGCGCCGGCTTTGCACGGCGCCTGGCAGATGCCGTCGTCAAGACAGGCCCCGTCGCCGCTTCCCGTCCAGCAGGATTTGCCCGTCTGGACGGTCGCCGCGCAGGTGCCCGCGCTGTCGCAGGTGCCCGTCGTGCACGGGTCGCCCGTCGGACACGGCGCGCCGACCTTGATGGCTGCCGTGCAGCTTCCGTCGCTCTGGCAGGTACCGGGTTTGCATGGGTTCATGTCAACGGTGCAGGCCGCGCCCGGGTTGGCCACTTGCTTGCAACTGCCGTCGCTCTGGCACGTCTTTTGCCAGCAGGCGCCCGGTGCCGCGCCGCAGATGGCGCCGACGGCCACCGGTGCGATGCACTCGCCCGTTGCGTTGCAGGTGCCGCTGGGCCGGCATGGGTCGTCGGTCACACAAGCCTTGCCGGGCGCGGGGATGGGCGTGCAGGAGCCGTCCGCGGCACACAGGCCACCGGGGTAGCACGGGCCAGCGTGCGGATTGCAGGCCTGACCGGGCGCAACCGGGCCGGAGCAGAATCCCTTGGCGTCGCACGTGAAGTTGTTCTGGCACTGGCTGCCATCGAGGTCCACCGGCGTGCACGCCTTGCCGAGGAGCGCGACGGGCTGGCACGAACCATCGTCGCCGCAGTGCCCCTCCAGGCAAGGATTCTGGTCGTATACGGTCTTCATCGCGTTGTTGGGGCCGTTGATGACCATGCTGATGCTGCACTTGACTGGCCCTGCCGCCGGATCGGGTTTGCACTTGCCCGTCGCATCGCAGACGCCCGCGTTGGCGTCGTAGCCGCAGCCGAAGTCGCAAGGACTTCCTTCCTTGACCGTCGCGTGGCAGGCGCCGTTCTCGTCACAGACAGCCTTGAAGTAGTCCAGGCAATTGTTCGCACCGATGGCGGATGCAGCGAGGGTGCAGGGCGCGCCAGGTGCAGCAGGTGCCGCGTTGCAGAATCCGTTGCCATCGCAAGTGCCGGCGGAGGTCTTGCACGCGCCCGGCCCGACGGACGCCGTGCAGGACGTGCCCGCCGGCTTCGGCACAGACTGGCATTCGCCGCTGGAGGTGCACTGGCCGATGGCCTCGTAGCACGGCCCTCCCGAAGCCATGCAGACCGGTTGCACGCACACGCCGCCCTGGCATGTGGCGGCGCACGGCCCGGTGGCTGACGAGCACGCCTGGCCGTCCGGCGCGACGCTGATCGAGCACTGCCCATCGACAACCGAAGCGTCCATGCACGGGTCGAAGGACTCGCAGACTTGCGCAACGTCTGTCGCCGGCGTGGCATCGGGTGCACTGCCCTTGGCATCGACCGCGCTGCCCTTGGCGCTGGTGCACCCGCCAAGGACCATCAGCGGCACCAGCCATGCAGACCATCTCGCGCAGTTCGACGGATTCATGGCAACGCTCCTCCCCCTCGGATGGCCAAGCTAGGCCGCGGTAGGTTGCCCCGTGCACGGCTCGGGATCAATCAATAGCAAGCCGTCTGGCACGCCCCCATCGACCCGAACGTCTTGCCACAAAACGGCGCGCACCCGCAGCACCCCGGGCACGTCGCCACGCACTGGCTGCCGTCCCACACGACGAGGCTGGCGGCGTCGCACGTCTCCAGCACCCACGCGGGCTGGATGGGCGTGCAGGCGGGCGCGGGCGGCGTGCAGACGCCGGGGCCTTGGTAGGACGCGCCGTCGCAGCTCGTGTTGCACGGGCAGAACCCCGCGCCCTCGCACGTCTGGCCGGCGGGGCAGTCGCTGGGCTGCCAGCAGCGGCCGGACGCGGGCTTGGCCAGGCACGTCGACCAGCCGATGCCCGAGAGCATGAAGCATTCCTCCCCGCCCGGGCACACGCCGGTGGTCGTGCAGCAGCCGCCGGTCGAGCCCACGCATTGGCCGAGCAAGTCCGGGTTCTTGCAGCCGCCGTTGCAGGGGCAGACGAACCAGGCCTGGCATTCCTGGCTCGGCACGCAGTCGTTGAAGTCCCAGCAGCTGCCCCACGCCGGAATCGGCTTGCAGACGCCGCCCTTGTCCGTGAACTGGCCGACGCAGCGCTCGCCCTTGGGGCAGTCGAAGTTGGTGGCGCAGCAGGTCGAAGACGTCACGCCGGCGGGGACATCCGCGGCGGCGTCAGGGGCGTCGGCCTGGACATCCGGCGCGCTTTGGTCCGCAGCATCGGTCGCATCGGTGCCGCCGCCAACGTCGGCCGCCGTGTCGACCAACGCGGCGGCATCCTGCGTCGTGCCGACGTGCACGGGGTGCTGCGCCGTGCAACCCAAGCACAAGACCACCGCGAGCAAGGTCTTCGTCCCCATCGCCGCCCCTCCAGCTTCGCACTGCCGCTGCATCCGCAGGACGATGCTGCGCCGCGCTGGGCGGCGTGTCCAGCCACCGAGGTCCCGCCCGAAAGTGACAACCAAGGCCCGTGCCGCTACGCTCCCGCGCCTGGAGCGCCGCAGGCGCGCAAAGGCGACCATGAAAACCATCTGCATCTTCTGCGGCTCCAGCTCCGGCATCGGCGAGGCGTACCTCGCCGCCGCGCGCAACCTCGGCGCCACGCTTGCGCAGCGCGGCATCGGCATCGTCTACGGCGGCGCCCACGTCGGCACCATGGGAGCGGTCGCCGACGCCGCGCTCGCGGCTGGCGGCAGCGTGACGGGCATCATGCCGCAGCGCCTCGTGGACCGCGAAGTGGCGCACAAGAGCCTGACGCGCTTCGAAGTCGTGGACACCATGCACCAGCGCAAGGCGCGCATGGCGGAGCTGTCGGACGCCTTCATCGCGCTGCCAGGCGGCTTTGGCACGTTGGACGAGCTG
>CAIXAA010000248.1 GCA_903917305.1 uncultured Myxococcales bacterium
CCGCGGCGAGCGCGACAGCCTCGGCGGCCTCGTGCGCTGCATCGTGCGCGGCGTGCCGGCGGGCTGGGGCGATCCGGTGTTCGACAAGCTGACCGGGTCGCTCGCCCACGCCCTGTGCTCCCTGCCGGCGGTCAAGGGCGTCAGCTTCGGCAGTGGTTTCGAGGCGATGCGCCTGCGCGGCAGCGAGCACAACGACGCCTTCGTGCGCTTGCCGTCCGGCGCGGCGGCGACGGCGACCAACCACGCGGGCGGCATGCTCGGCGGGATCTCGACCGGGATGCCGCTGGTGATCGACGTCGCGTTCAAGCCGGTCGCGACGATTGCCCAGGCGCAGCAAGTGATGGGCGCGACAGGCGATCCCGAACCGCTGGCCGTGCACGGCCGGCACGATCCGTGCGTCCTGCCGCGCGCGGTGCCCATCGTCGAGGCGGCGATCGCCCTGGTGCTGGCGGACCACGCCCTGCGCGAGCGCGTGGCGCGCGTGGACCTGCGAGGCTGACATGACGACGTGGCGCACCCTCTGCAGCCTTCTCCTGATCCTGCAGCTCGCCGGCTGCGCGCAGATCGCCGAGACCGTGCAACTGCGCGCCGAGCCGCTCGGCCCGCCCGTCACCGTGCGCGTCGACACCAGCGCGGGGTTCGCGGTGCGCGGCGAGCGCCAGGGCGACGTCGTCGAGGTCCAGATCGAGGCCGTGCGCTATTGCGCCGACGAACAACGCCAACGCGCGCGCGGCTTTCGCGTCACGGAGCGCCACGCGGAAGGATCCTCCTTGACCCTGGAATGGCTGTTCGGCGGCCTGCTGAGCGCGACCGGCGCGGGTCTCGCCGCCTACAACGCCGCGAATCCACCGGATACTTCCGCGGGCAGCCTGCGCAGCGCCTCGCGCGGCTACTGGTTCGCCGGCGGCATCGGCGCGGTCGGCCTCGCGCTGCTGGGCGGCGCGCTTGCGCAGCAACTGAGCCTGGGGAAAAGCGAAACCGACCTGGGCGAGCGCGAGCTGAAGAAGCGCGGCCACGAGGCCATCTGCCAGCGCCAGCCGGCGACGGGCGGCCAGGTGCGGCTCACGCTGGCGGACGGCGCGCAGATCGAGGCGACGGCGGACGCGCAAGGCAAGGCCAGCGTGCCGCTGCCGGCGGATCTCGAAGCGCGCATGGCCAAGGAGGGCAGCCGGCGCGCGACGTTGGAGGTGCTCGGCGACGCCCGGGCGCAAGTGCGGATTTCGTTGTAGGTTCCATTGAACAGCCCTTTGCGATTGCCTGCCTGTGGCCGCTGCGCTAGCGTTCGCCTTCCTAGGAGTCCGCATGACCAACCGCCTCGACCTCAAATTCGGCTTTGATTGCAACAACCGCTGCGTGTTCTGCGTCCAGGGCGACAAGCGGCTGCATGAAGGCCCCAAGACGACTGCGGAACTCGACGCGCTGCTGCGCGAGCGCCGCGCCCAGTGCGACGGCGTCGTCTTCACCGGCGGCGAGGTCACGCTGCGCAAAGACCTGATTCCCATGGTGGATCTGGCGCACAAGCTGGGCTATCGCTCGATCCAGATCCAGACCAACGGGCGGATGCTGTCGTACCAGCCGTACGTCGACGCGCTGATGAAGGCGGGCGCGACGGAGTTTGCCCCGGCGATCCACGGCGCCAAGGCGGAGACGCACGACGAGCTGACCGGCGCCAAGGGCGCTTTTGTCCAGACGGTCAAGGGCATCCAGAACGTGCGGCGGCGCGGCGGGTTCGTGATCATGAACTCGGTGATCGTGCAGCAGAACTACCAGCAGCTGCCGGACACGGCGCGGCTGTTCGTCCAGCTCGGCGTGCAGCAGTTCCAGTTCGCGTTTGTCCACGCGCTGGGATCGGCCGAGAAGAACTTCCCGGAAGTGGTGCCGCGCTATGCGGAATTGCTGCCATATCTGCACGAGGCGCTGCGCATCGGCGAGGCGGCGGGCTGCCGCGTGATGACCGAAGCGGTGCCGTTCTGCCTGATGAACGGCCTCGAGCGCTTCGTCGCCGAGCGCATCATGCCGCACACGCAGATCGTCGACGGGCACCGCGAGATCGCGAGCTACGAGGATTACCGCTGGGAACAAGGCAAGTTGCGGGGACCGCCCTGCGAGGCCTGCACCTGGAACCAGCACTGCGAAGGGCCGTGGCGCGAGTACCCGGAGCGCTTTGGCTGGGAGGAGTTCACGCCGCGCAGCGACGATCCGGCCGTGGTGCTGGCCGCGCAGCCGCCGCAGCGGGGGACGCGGCCGTAGCGGCTGGGGATGCCGTGCGGCCAGCCGGCGCGCGAACAGGTGGAGCGAAGAGATGCCGCGCGTTTGCCAAGTCCCCGCCTTCAGGACGCTTCTGGCAACAGCGGCGGGCATCTGGGCGCTGGCTTGCTCCTCGGCCAGCCCGCGGACCGCAGCACCCGCCGCCGACGCCGCCAGCCAGACCGACGCGGTCGCCGGCGGCGCCGACAGCGCAGCGGCGCAGCCCAATGCCATCGTCGTCTGCATCAAGGCCAAGTGCGCCGGCACGTTTGCCGCGTGCACGGCGGTACCGGCCTGCGCCGCCGTGGTGGCATGCGTCGGTGGCTGCGGCGAGTCCGCGTGCACGGACCAGTGCCTGCAGGCCGACGCCGCGAAGTCCTCGACCTTCCAGGCGATGGCCGGCTGCGGCCAGCAGCAGGGCTGCATTCCCGGCGCCGGCGGCGCGGTGTGCGGCAACGGCGTGTGCGACGCAGGCGAGACCGCCGACGGCTGCCCCCAGGACTGCTGCGCACAGGGCTGCACGGGCACGCCCAGCGAATTCTGCGGGGATCTCCAGTGCAAGGCGCCGGAAGACGCCAGCAGCTGCCCCGTGGACTGCGAGCCGAAGAACCAGCAGTTGATGGCCTGCGCCAAAGGGCTGTGCGGCCAGGCGGGCCTGTGCCTTGGCAATGCGGCCTGCATGAAAGCCATCAATTGCACGATGCAATGCGGCGCGGGCGACGCCGCTTGCGCCGGCGCGTGCAAGGGCGGCCTACCGAACGGCATGGCCTCCGCCCTCAACTTCCTGATGAGCTGCGCCGACGCCAGCTGCGGGCCGAACGCGTCCAAGTGCGGCGACGGCACCTGCCAATCCGACGAGACGCTGGCAAGCTGCCCCGCCGACTGCCAGATCGCGAAGTGCGGCGATGGCGTGTGCGGCAGCGGCGAAGCGGGCAGCTGCGCGCAGGACTGCACGAACGCTGGAAAATCAGGAGGATGTGCGGCGCCGTCCGCCAAGGCCACGGGCTGCTTGGGCTGCCTGTGCGAACAGTGCGTCTGCTTCGTCGGCAACGCGGCGACGAACGAAGCGCCGGACGGCTACTGCTGCACGACGGCGTGGGACGCGTCCTGCGCCAAGGAGTGCGCGGCGTGCGCGGGCTCCGGCTGCAGCGCTCCGTAAGTGGCTGGCACTACTGGAAATGGATGCGCGGACGGACGAGCAGCGGCGCGCCGTCGAGGCGGACGACGATGCGCGCCGTCCCGGGCTGGCTGGGCGCGGTGAGCGTGCGGACCAGGCGGCCATCCGGGCGCGGCGTCAGCGGCCCGATCCAGGTGCCGGAACCCTCGAGATCAACAGAAATATTCGTCATATTCGCGGCTTTTGGATCGAGGATCACGTCCACCGTGGCCTGGCCATTGGCTGGCAGGACGCGCTGCTGCACGTCGACCACGCGCGGCTCGGTCAGGTCGGCGTAGGCGTTGGTCGGCACGCCGGGGACGAGCTGCACCAGGCCGCTGGGCCAGGTGACGCGCAGATCGACCGTGGTCGCCGCGCCGGCAGCCAGCAGGACGCCATCGGCATGCGTGCCGTAGGTCGCTGACTGGCCGCCGATTTCCGCGACGATCGGCGGCGTCACGCCGTCCAGCGCGACGCGCGCACCGCGGGCATTGGGCGCGGAGACGGTGCCGTGCAAGCGTACGCCGACCCAACGGCCCAGCGGCGCGATGTCGTTGCGCAGCAGGACCGCGGCGTGCTGGTTCGTGAACAGGCACGCCACGCGCCCATCGCCGGCCAGATCGCCACAGGCCATGGACAACGCATAGAACGTGCTGTCTTGCGAGCCAAAGACGCGGTCGGCCACCTGCGCGAACGTGCCGTCGTGGCGGTTCATGTACATCCACGGCTGCGCGCTCTGGTCGCCACCGACGGGCACTTCGCCGGGAGAGCGGGCGCGCAGGACGAGCAGGTCCATCCAGCCGTCGAAGTCCGCGTCGAAGGCGAAGCTGGTCCAGCCCTCGTAGCCGGGATGCGGCACGAAGCCAGCGAATTTCGGAATATTCAAGACTTTTCGCGGGGCGCTGTTCCAGAGAAGGCTGTCGCTCTGCTCGGTGCCGCTGAGGAAGTAGTCGATGCGGCCGTCGCGGTCGAAGTCGAGCGCCGCGGCGGCCATGCCGTTGTGATCGGCGACGGCGTGGGCGAGGTCATCGTCGCGGGAAAAGCTTGGCGGATCCGCGGAGTTGCCCCAGGAAAACCAGCCGTAGCTGTTGTCGACCATGAAGAAGCCATCGAGGATGCCGTCGCCGTCGACATCCGCGAAGTGGGAGCCGAAGACTGGAAGTCCCTTGGCTTTCTTGATGAAGGGAACCGGGGGCGGCGCCTGCACCTCGAACGTCCCATCGCCGCGGCTGAGCAGGAAGCGAAACGGCGTGTCCTCGGCGCCATCGCACGCCAGGACGAGGTCGAGCAGGCCGTCGGCATCGACGTCGAGGGTCTGGATCTGCGCCGGCGTGCCGGTGGTGCAAGGCTTGGGCAGCGCCTGGCGATCGCCGAAGCTGCAGTTGCCTAGCCCTTTGTAAAGATAGAGCTCCTTGCCGGCGACCAGGAGATCGAGCTGCCCGTCGCCGTCCATGTCGCCAAAGGCCGCGTTCGGGGCGTTGTGCCAGGAGCCGAGCGGCGAAGGCGCCGCGTCCATGCCGATCGCGGGTCGCGGATCGAAGGTGTGCACCAGCGCGAAGTTGCCCTGCGCGTCCTGCTGCAGCAGGCGGCCGTGCGCGGTGCGGTAGACGTCCAGGCGGCCGTCGCCGTTGCAGTCGCCCAGGACCGTCAGGCCGTTGTCCTCGTCGTCGGCGTGCAGCGCATTGGCCAGCACGGCGATCTGGCCCTGCGGATCCGGCTCGACCCGCGGCCCGAGGCCGGTGGGGTGCGACGCGGGATCGGCCACGACGGGTTCGGTGGTTTTCGCTGCCGCCGCCGGGCCTTGGGTCGCACACGCCAGCGCGAGGGGGACCAGCAGCCCGCCCAGCGAACGCTGCAGGAAACACCGGGGATTCGCCAGGAGCCAGGACATCTTCACCACCGCAGGCCGAGAGTCTAGCCGCGCCCGTCGCGTGTCGTCCATCGGAGACGCGGGCATGTTGCGCTGCTGCGCGCAGTTGAGCGTCCGCGGGCGATGGGGCAAAGGCATGGGAAAGGCCGCTGAATGCGGCAGGCGAGCGTTGCGCGGCCCTTGGGCTTGCACTACCATCGCAGCGATGGCGCACCTCCCTCACCCAGCCGGGATCGCACGCCTTCGCGCGGCGCGGCCGGTGCTGGCGTGGATGCTGCTGGCGCTGCTGGCCGCCTGCGCGCGGGACGGCGACCGGCTGCCGCCCGGCTACGAGCTGCCCTACGGCCCCGCGCCATTCTTGCCCGCAGAATCCAGCGTTTCCGGCGCGAAGTTGCTGCCGCGCGACGCGCTGGCCGGCTCGGCCGCGTGCGGCCGCTGCCACGTCGAGATCGCGCGCCAATGGCAGAGTTCCCTGCACCGCGGCGCCGGCACGGACGTCTTCTCGCAGTTTGCCATCGGGCGCATGGCGGAGGACTACGGCGTCGCGGCGACGCGCATCTGCACCGGCTGCCACGTGCCCGGCCAGCTGCTCGCCGGCGGCATCGACCGCGGCGCCGCGCCGGACCCGACGGCGCAGCGCGAGGGCGTCTCCTGCCTCAGCTGCCACCTCGTGACGTCCGTGCACGCCTCCAAGCAGAACGGCGCCGTCGCCAATGCGGCCTACGAAATCACGCCGGTCGACAACGCGCTGCTGTTCCCGGATCCCACGCAGGGCGCCAGCGCCACGCGCCGCCACGCGCAGGCGCTGCACCGCCCGTTCCTGTCGCTGAACCACTTCTGCGACGCGTGCCATCGCTTCTTCGTCCCCGTGCAGCTCGGCGGATCGCCGCCGGGCCGGCTGCGCCTGCAATCGGCCGAAGCCCAGGGTTCGCGCTATGGCGACCCGGCGGCGCCGGGCTACAAGAGCTGCGTGGACTGCCACATGCCGCTGGTGAAGGGCTCGGACCCGGCGGCAAAGAAGGGGATGGTCCACGACCACCGCGCGCTTGGCGCCAACGTGCTGATTCCGACGCTGGCGGGCGACACGCCGCACGCGCAGGCGACCGAGGCCTTTCGCCGCGCCGGCGCCGTGACGCTGACGATCGGCGAGTTCGTGCGCAACCCCGCAGGCGCCCTGAGCATTCCGGTGTCGCTGCGCAACGAGCACAACGGCCACGACTTTCCCACCGGCGCGACGGACATCTCGGAGGCGTGGATCGAGCTCGACCTGACCGACGCGAGCGGCAAGGTCGTGTTCCGCAGCCCGGGCTTGGACAAGGACCACTTCCTGTCGCCGGATGCACCGTCGCTCAACTCGCTGGTGGCATTGGCTTCTGGCGACATCGACTTCCTGCACGACCTGTTTGCCCAGGTGGAGCTGCGCCGGCACCCGCGCATCAAGCCGCAGACGTCGCGCCAGCTGGACGTGGCCGTGGACCTGCCGCAGGACGCGACGCCGCCGTTCGTGGCACACGTCGTGCTGCGGGCGCGGCATGGCAACGAGCGCTGGAACCGCTGGGCGCTGAACTGGGATCCGGTGGTCGTGCCGGTGACGGACCTGGCGCAGGTCGAGCGCCCGCTGCTGGCGCTGCCGCCCAAGGTCGAGCTGCCGCCCGCGCCGCCGCAACCGGCGCCGCGGCCGCCGCCAGGGATGGTCCTGGTGCCAGCCGGTGCGTACCCGATCGGCGCGGATCCGCGGCTGGACGCGGACGCAGAGCACGAGGAGTTCCCGCGCCATCTCGTTGATCTGAAAGCGTTCTTCCTGGATCGCCTGCCCGTGACGAACGCGCTGTACTTTGCGCAGGTGCAGGC
>CAIXAA010000249.1 GCA_903917305.1 uncultured Myxococcales bacterium
CGCCGGAGCCCACGTCGCATCCGCCGGCCGGCCTCGCCAGGCAGGCTCCGGCTCCGGTTCCGGCTCCGGCACCGGCTCCAGCTCCGGCTCCAGCTCCGGCTCCAGTTGCGGAACGGGCTCCGGAGCCGCTCCCGGAGCCGCTCGCCGAGCCGCCGACGCCCACCGAGGAGCCGGCGCCGCCGGCGCACACGGTCACGGGGCACCATCCGAAGGAGAAGATCGACAACACCGCGCTGGTGCAATTCATTGTTTTGCCAGCGGATTGCAAGGTGACGGTCGATGGCAAGCGCAGCAAGGCGCAGAAAGGCAATCGCTTCGAGATCACGCTGTCGGCCGGCGCGGCGCACCGCATCGAGGTCGAGGATCCGTCGAGCCACAAGCTACGCAGCGTCGAGGTCGGCCGCCTCGCGCCGGGCGAAGTGCGCACGCTGCCCGGCTTCTACTTCGGCGAGGATCTTCCCTGAGCGCCTGAGGTTCGCTAAGGTGCGCGCCCATGCAGCACGCCACCCGCACCCTGACCGCCGCCGCCTTCGCCGAACGCTACACGTTGCCCAAGTACCGCCTGCGGGTGCTGAGCGGCCCCAACGCCGGCTTGGAGCGCGTCTTTGACCGCCGCCTCGTCTACATCGGCTCCGCGCCCGACAACGACCTGGTCCTGGACGACGCTTCGGTATCGCGCAACCACCTGAAAATCGACGGTGAACGCACCGGCTACCGCGTCCGCGACCTCGAGTCCAAGAACGGCACGTGGTTTGCCGGCGCGCGCTTGTGCGAGGTCGTGCTCGGCGCCCACGCGGTCCTGCGCTTGGGCCAGACCGAGCTGGCGTTCGATCAGCTGCCGGAGCTGCACGAAGTCGCCCTGGCGCGGGAGCCGCAGTTCGGCCAGCTGCTCGGCCAGTCGAGCGAAATGCGCGAGATTTTTGCGTTGCTGTCGCGCGCCGCGCCGTCGGACAGCACGATCCTGGTCGATGGCGAGTCCGGTACCGGCAAGGAGCTGGTCGCCGAGGCGATCCACCAGCACTCGCGCCGCGCCCAAGGTCCGTTCGTTGTTTTCGATTGTTCGGCGGTGCAGCACGAGCTGGTTGAGTCCGAGCTGTTCGGCCACATCAAGGGGTCGTTCACCGGCGCGATCGCGACGCGCAAGGGCGCGATGGCCGAAGCCCAGGGCGGCACGCTGTTCCTCGACGAGATCGGCGAGCTGGACCTGGACCTGCAGCCCAAGTTGCTGCGCGCGCTGGAGAAACGCGAGATCAAGCCGGTCGGCTCCAACGAGCGCCTGCCGGTCGACGTGCGCATCATCGCCGCGACCAACCGCGATCTGGCGCAGATGGTGCGCGACGGCACCTTCCGCGAGGACCTCTACTACCGCCTCGCGGTGATCCGCGTGCAGTTGCCCCCGCTGCGGCGGCGCAAGGCGGATATTCCTTTGCTGGCCAATCACTTCCTGGCGGATGCCCAGTCGCGGGCGGCGCGCGGCGGCGTGCTGTCGATCTCGTTCGACACGATGCAACAGCTGCAGAGCTACCCGTGGCCAGGCAACGTGCGCGAGCTGCGCAACCACATCGAGCGCGCGGCGGTGCTGTCGGAGGGCAAGGAGCTGCAACTGCAGATGGACGGCGGCATCGGCGCGCCGCTGCGGCAGCCAGCCAGCGACGGAGGTCTGCCAGTTGATTACGATTTGCCGTTCAAGGACGCCAAGGCGCGGCTGGTCGATGCCTTCGAGCGGGCGTACTGGCAGCGGGCCCTGGACGGCCACAATTGGAACATCTCGGCTGCGGCGCGCGCGACGGGACTTCACCGCAAGTCGCTGGAATATCTGATCAAGAAGCTGGATCTGCACCGACCCGCCGAGACTTGACGCGATCGCTGGTATCTTTACACTTGCACATATCCGCAACGCCGCGCGCAGCCCATAGCGCACTGTCAACCGCCCCGGTTGGAGTGCAGGCGCCGCGCCGGGTTGGCACGCGTAATCGAGCGCAAACGAGGTACCGCAAAGCATCAAGCGCGCAGGAAAATTGCGTTTCACACGGTGGGGACTACGCTGTCCTCATGGCGTCGCAGCGGCGCTTTGGAGTTCATCGTGAGCAAGACCAAGACCGAGACCCGGGTACGGACCCGCACGGAAGCGGATGTTGCGATTCGCACGGCGCGGTTGACCGACGAAGAAGACAAGGTGCTGCGGATGCGCTACGGCATTCCGCTGGCGGCCGATGTCGCGCTGGAGATGCGCGGCCAGGAGAATGAAGAGACGCGCGCGACGCTGGAGCGCCTCGAGCAAAGGGCAGTGGCTGCTTCGCAAAATGGTGTGGATGCCGCGCGGCGCAACGCCGTGATTGCCAGACTTCGCCGCATCTGATCGGAGCTGAACGGGTGCTCAAGCTTGACGCCATGTTTGCCCTGGGGCATCCTGCTGCGCCCGTCAGTGGCTGCTTTGCGGCCTTTTGGAGTCTGCCATGTCCTCCCCTACCCGAGTTTCTGACGCACGCCGCAAGGCCAAGAAGACCGCCTGCGGCCAGAACCGCAAGCGCGACACCGCCCGCGCCCAGCGCATCCAGGCCGAGAAGGTGCTCGAGGCCGCCATCGGTGAGAAGATTTCGCTTCCGACCCTCCGCTAGCCTCTGGCTGTCCGGGTTTGTGCTGCTTGCGACCGCCCTGTGCATGGGCGGCGTCGCGTGCGACAGCCCGCCCAGCGGTCCCAGCGGCGATCTGCCGCCCTGGTTGCGCCCCGTCGCCCAGTCGCTTGGCTTGACGAGTGCTCCCGCCGTCGCCGGCGAGTGGGCCATCGACAGCGAGCGCGTCCCGGAGACGCCCGGCGATCCCAAGCTGACGGCGCCTCTGGGACAGATCCCCAATCCTTTCACACAGACGGATGCGCACAAGGCGTTCGAGCTGTACCGTGACGCGCGGCTGCCCGAGGCCCGTGTTGCCGCGGAGCGCGCCTGGCAATCGCCGACGCTGAGCGACGGAGGGGAGCGCGAGCTCTTCGCGTTTTTGCTCGTCCAGTTGCGCAGTTCCGCAGATGACAAGGCCGGCGCACTGCTGGCTGCCCGCACGGCGGCGACGCATCCGGTGCTCGGCCCCTATGCCCTGCGCTACGTCGCATCGCGGGCGGACGATCAAGGCCTGAGCAACGTCGTGACGACGCTCGCGCAAGGTCGCATCGATCCGGCGCTGCGCCTGCTCAAGGCGCGGGCCCTGCGCCGCTCGGCCAAGGTGCCGGAGGCTGCGACGGAACTCAGCGCGCTGTCACCGGAAAAGGGCTCCGCGCTGTGGCGCCGCGTCCAAGCCGAGCGCATGCGGACGGCGCACGCGCGCGGCCAGGAAGCCGAGGCGATGACGCTGGCGCGCGAGCTGATGGCGTCCAAGTCGAACCAGGCTGAAGAAGTGGTGGATCTGCTGCTCGGCACCTCCGACGAGACCTGGCTGGAGCGCTTGAAGAAGCGGCCGGAGGACGCGCCGGCCGTGCTCGATGCGCTGGTCTACGCCGCGCAGCGCCGGCGCTATGCACGTGCAATCCCAGGGTTGGAGGCGCTGGCCAACCAGGAGGGCGTCGCGATCGCCGTGCGCTGCCATGCGCGGTCGTGGGCGGCCAAGGCGCTGGACCGCAAGGGCGCTTTCGACAAGTCCCTGGCGCTCTACGCGATTCTCGAGAAGGGCTGCACGGATCCGACGGTGCACACCCTGGTCGTCGATGAGCCGGCGCTGGGTCCCGGCGACGTTGCGTTCCGCATGGGCCGCGCGCAGTTGCTGCTCGGCAATGGTTCGGGCGCGGTGCTGCTCAAGAAGGCGCTGGCCCAAGGGCTGTCGCGGCGCGACTCCGAGGATGCGCGCACCTTGCTGCAATCACTGGACAAGGTCCCGGAGACGCTGGCGGTGCTCAAGCAGCGCGGCGTGACGGTCGCGCAGGACTACGCCGAGCGCGATCTGATCGACGTCGCGGTGTGGTACGTCGCGATGGACCGCATGATCGCTGGCAAATGGCGCGAGGCCCTGCCCTTGCTCGACCGCCTGGCCGAAGTGCGCGACAGCGATCTGGTCGCGCAGGCGCAGTCGACCCTGACCAGCGGCGTGGATCGCGATGTGGCGCGCTACGACGATCGCGACTGGGCGCGCGGCCGTGCCGACTACTTCGCGGGCCGGGCTCTCGACGCCATGGGCAAGCACGGCGATGCGGTGGCGCGCTGGCAGCGGGTGGTGCGACGGCATCCGCTCAGCTATTTCGCGACGTTGGCGCTGGCGCAACTCAAGGATGGCAGCGACGATCGCGACGTGGCCGCCGTGGAGCCGGAACTGCAGCCCCAGACGGGCGAAGCCGCCGGACCGCGCGTGACGGCGGACGTGCTCGCGGATCCGCGGGTGCAGCGCGCGCGGCTGCTGGGCGCGCTCGGCTGGGCGGAGGACGCCGGCGACGAGCTGGACGCCGCGGGGCTTGGCCGCGACGTCGCCGCGGAACAGCGCTGGGCCGCTGGCGATCCCAGTGGCGCTTGGACGCGCGCCGCGCTCGACGCGGAAGCCGGCCGCTACATCGCGTCACATGCGGTGGGCCGCGACCTGCTGCGGCGCTTTGCCATGGCCTACCCGAACGACGCGAACCGCGACGCCTGGCAGCTCGCCTATCCCCGCGCTTTTCAAAGCCTGATCGACGCCGCGGCCAAGGAGTTCGGCCTGCATCCGTCGATCGTCTACGCCATCTGCCGCTCCGAGAGCGGCTTCAACCCGCGCGTCGAGTCGCACGCCGCGGCGATCGGCCTGCTGCAGCTGATCCTGCCGACCGCGCAGGCGATGGCCAAGCCCCTGGGCCTGACGGCGGACGCCCAGACGCTGCGCCAGCCGGCGGTGAACGTGAGGCTGGGCGCACGTTACCTGAAATTGCTGCTGGATCGCTTTGATCGCGAGGCGCAGATGGCCGCCGGCTACAACGCGGGCGGCGGTGCGGTGGGTCGTTGGCGCAAGCAGCGCGGCGATTGGCCGCTGGATCTGTTCGTGGAGACGATTCCGTTCCGCGAGACGCGCGACTACGCCAAGCGCGTGCTGTCCGCGATCGCCGTGTACCGCAACCTCTACGACGGCGAGCCGCTGCACGCCTTCGCGCTCGCGCAAAAGCCCATGCCCGTCGCGGAAGACGCGCCGACCGAGCCGTCCTCCGGCACGCAGAACGTGGCGGTCGTGCAAAAAGAGAAGTTCGTGCCGGCGCCGCAGCACCACGCGGTCAAGGAAGCCAAGCACCACGAGAAGCCGGAGCCGGTGGTCGTGGCCAAGCTCGACAAGCCCAGGCACGGGCACCCGGCGGCGGCGCACGCCGCGAAGCCCGCGGCCGAACACAAGCCAGCGCGCAAGCACAAGAAGCACTGATCGCCCCTGGCGCACTGGATCGTCTTGACGCCTCGGATCAAGACTTTGCCGGCGCAGTTTGCCGTGCGATGAATCCCTCGCGCATGCTGCACGTCCCAAGTTGCACAGCCGCAGCCGGTGCCGGCGCCGGAACAGCGGTTCGCGATGCGGTGTTGCGAAGTGCAGTGCCCGCAGCCAAGGAACCCGAGCTTGATGGTCCAACCGACCCAGCCGCAGCTTGCCGCGCCGCTCGCCCACCGGCGGGTGGCTTCGGCGCGCCTGCGCTTGTGGCGGCAGGAGGCGCAGCGGCGCCTGCTGCTCGCGGCGCTGGTCGCGGCGGGGCTGGCGGCGGTGCTGCTGCCCCTGCTGCGGATGGATGTGTTGCCGCGCACTTGGGATCGACCGCTGGCTGGGCTCGCGCTGGCGCTGGGTCTCGCGGCGCTGAGCTGGATCGCGGCGCATCGGCCCGGGCGTCTGGCAACGGCGCGCCGGCTCGACGATCTGGGTGGCGGCAGCGATGCGCTCGCGACGGCGCTGTGGCTGGCGCAGCAGGAGCGCCGCGACGCGTGGAGCCAGGTCCAGGCGCAAGCCGCAGAAACGTTTGCCGCGCGAGTGGATGTGCGCGCGCTGCTGCCGTGGCGTTGGCCGGCGCAGCTGCGCTGGCTGCCTCTGGCGGCGGGCGCGCTGGCCCTGGCGCTGGCGGCGCCGCTGACCTGGCTGCTGCCGTGGACGCTGCCGGGGCCGAGCGATCAA
>CAIXAA010000250.1 GCA_903917305.1 uncultured Myxococcales bacterium
GCGCCCATGCCGTACAAGATCCCGAAGTTGATGGTCTTTGCCGCGTTGCGCTGCGCCGTCGTCACCATGCCGGGGAACACGCCGAACATCTTGGCGGCGGTCTCGCGGTGGATGTCGGCGCCGCGCCGAAAGGCGTCCTGCAAGCCCGGATCGTCGGCGAGGTGCGCCATGACCCGCAGCTCGATCTGGCTGTAATCCGCGGACAAAAGCACGCAGCCCGGATCCGCCACGAAGGCCTGGCGAATGCGCTTGCCCTCCACGCTGCGGATGGGAATGTTCTGCAAGTTCGGCTCAGTGGACGACAAGCGCCCCGTCGCCGCCACCGCTTGCTGGTAGCACGTGTGCACGCGCCCGGTCAGCGGCAGGATCTGGCTGGGCAGGCTGTCGGTGTACGTGCTCTTGAGCTTCGAGAGCTGCCGCCAGCGCAGCACCTTGGCCGCGATCGGGTGCTGGTCCGCCAGCCCCTCCAGCACGGTCTGATCCGTCGAAAACCCGGTTTGCGTACGCTTTTTTGCCGGCAGCGCCAGCCGCGTGAACAGCACTTCGCTCAGCTGCTGCGGGGAGCCGATCGAGAACGGGCCGCCCGCCAGCTCGTGGATCGCATGCTCCTCGGCGGCGATCTCGCCGGCCAGCCAGGCGCTCTGTGCCTGCAACTCCGCAAGATCGACGCGAATCCCGGCGAACTCCATCTCGGCCAGCACGCCCTCGAGCGGCACTTCCAGTTCGCTGTACAGCCGGTCGAGGCCGACCTCCTTGAGGTGCGGCAGCAGCGCATCGGCGCAGCGCAAGGTCAGCGACGCGCGCAAAGCAACGTGTTCCGACGCTTTTTCGATGGCGACCGCGTGCCAGCCCGCCTGCGACTTGCCCTTGCCGAGCAGCTCGTCGTCGCCCGGCAGCGTGACGCCCAGGTGGCTCGCCGCGATGTTGCGCAGCGTGTGGGCAAAGCGCTCCGGCTCGTGCAGGTAGCTCGCCAGCATCGGATCCGCAGTCCAACCATGAACTTGCACGCCATGGCGCCGCAGCACGAGCGCGTCGTACTTCGCGTGGTGGCCGATCTTGGCAATGGCGGCGTTCTCCAGCACCGGCCGCAACGCCGCCAGCACGGCGTCCAGCGGCGGCTGCCCCGCGACCAGCGCGTCGCCGTGGCGGTGCCCCAGCGGAATGTACGCCGCGCGGTTCGCGCCCCAGGCCAGGCCCAAGCCCACGAGATCACCCCACATGGGCATCACGCGGTCCGGATCGGCCTGGCTGGTCACGGCGCACAGGGCCACGCGGCGCGTGCTGCGGATCTGTTCGGCAATGCCGGCGACGTCCGCGAGATCCGTCACGGTTTCAAAGGCAAAGGCCTGCGCCGGCTGCGCCACCTCGCCCATGTACTCCTTGAGCAGCCGCTTGAAGCCCAGTTCCGCAAAGGACTTCTGCAGCGCCGGCAGGTTCGGCTCGCGCGCCGCCAGCTCCGTGACCACCAGCTTCACGTCGGCGTCGCAGTGCAACGCCACGAGCTGCCGCGCCAGCCGCGCCGAAGACTCACCTTCGCGCAACAACTCGCGAATCCGCGGCGGCTCCACCTCGTCCAGGTGGGCGTAGATGTTGTCCAGCGTGCCCCACTGCGCCAGCAGCTTGACCGCTCCCTTCTCGCCGATGCCGCGCACGCCCGGGATGTTGTCCGAGGAATCGCCCATGATCGCGAGGAGATCGCCAATCAGCTCAGGCCCGACGCCCCAGCGCTGCTTCACGCCGGCCTGGTCGTAGACGACGTTCTTGCCGTCGTCGAGCTGGCGCGTGCGGCCGTGGCCGTCATCCGCGTCCGCCACCAGCTGCATCAAGTCCTTGTCGCCACTGACGATCAGCACGTCGAAGCCGGCCAGCCGTCCGCGCGTCGCCAGCGTCGCGATGAGGTCGTCCGCCTCCAAGCCGGGGATCGCCAGCAGCGGCAGCCCCAGCTCCTCGGTCACGCGCTGGGCCACCGGCCACTGCGCCGCCAGATCCTCCGGCATGTCCGGCCGATGCGCCTTGTAGCTGGCCTCGAGGTCATGGCGGAAGGTCGGCCCGGCGGCATCGAAGCACACCGCGATGCCGGCCGGCGCGTGATCGCGCTGCAATTTCAGGAGCATCGAGACAAGGCCGTAGACCGCGCCCGTCGGCTGCCCCGTCGGCGACGACAGGTGGCGCACCGCGAAGTAGGCGCGGAACAGCGCGTGCGAGCCGTCGATCAGAACGAGCAACGGCCGGGCATTCGCGCTCTTGGACGCCTTGCTCACGGGCAGAACTGCGCCTTGTCCGCGCAGCAATCGCCGCTGTCCGTGCAGACGCTGTCGCAGTAGCACGTGTTCACGCCCGAACCGGCGCTGCCGCCGCACTTGCCGTTGCAGCTCGCTGCGGCGCAGTCGTCCGGGCAATTGTCCTTGGTCTCGGTGGGCGCGTCGCACTTGCCGTCGCCGCACTTGATCGGGCAAGCGCCGCAGTCGCCCTTGCAGGACGAGCACGTCTCGGAGCCGGAGCACACGCCGTCGCCGCAGGTGACCTTCGGGCACTTCGCGCCGCTGGCGGTCGCGCACTCGGACGCGCAGGTCGAGTCCCACGCCGACTTGCAGCAGTAGCTGTCCGACGCGCAGACCGTGGCCTCGCAGGAGCAGCCGTTGCACGTCGGGCCGACGTTGGCGACGCACAGCGCGCCGCACACGCCGCAGTCCTGCGGGCAGCTGCCGCAGTGCTCCTTGCCGTTGCAGGTGCCGTCGCCGCAGCTCGGCGTCGCGCCGGGGCAGATGCCGCAGTCGAGGCTGCAGCCGGAGCACGTCTCGCCGCCCGGGTCGCAGACGCCATCGCCGCACTTGGTGGCGCCGGGGCAGTCGTTCGGGCAGTTGGTGCCGGACTCGCTGTTGGTGACCGTGTCGCACACGCCGTCGCCGCAGAAAGGCTTGATGAGATCCGCGCACTTGGGACCCTGGCAGTCGTTGGTGCACTCGCCGATGCAGGTGCTGTCCCAGGCGGTGTCCTTGCAGAAGCTGTCCTTCGCGATCACGCAGGCTTCGCAAGCGCAGCCGGAGCAACCGCCGGCGTCGTTGTTGACGACGCACTCCTTCGGGCAGGCGCCGCAGTCGCCGGGGCAGGTCTGGCAGTTCTCGAACTTCGCGTCGCAGGTCTTGTCGCCGCAGGTGGCGCAGGAACCGCAGTCCTTGGCGCAGGTGGCGCAGCTCTCGCCCTCGCTGCAGACGCTGTCGCCGCAGACGACCGGCTTGGTGCAGGTGACCGTCAGCGTGACCGTGTTGTTGTCGCCGGCGAGCGCGTCGACGACCAGCAGGCGCGCCACGCCGGGCGCGATGCCGAAGGTCAGCTTGGTGCCGGCCGCGTCGCAGGCGCCGGGTGCGCAGGCGCCGGCAGCCGCGGGCGGCATGGCGAGGATGATGGCGGTGGGCGTCACGGCGCTGCTCAGCTCCGCGACGACGACGACGGTGACTTCGCTGCTGAGGGAGACGATCTTCTCGCCGCCGTCCCACGACGTGGCCGAGCAGCTGTAATTCTTCAACTTCGACGCACCGATGTCGCCCATGGTCAGGACCATCTTGGCGCCGCACTGGATCGGGGTCGGGGCGCACGGCTGCGGCCCGCAGCTGCTGGCCGCGTTGCAGGCGCCCAGCTTGCACACGCCGCTGCCGCCGCACTGGCCGGCGGTCGAGCACGCCGTGCCGTCCGCGACCGGCTTGAGCTCGCAGTTGCCGGTGCCGAGGTTGCAGCCGACGGTCAGGCAGGAGCCGAACGATCCCTTGCAGTCGCTGTCGGCGGTGCACTTGGTCGGCTTGGCGGCGACATCGCCGGGCGTCGTGCTGTCGGTGGTCTTGACGTCCGCGGGAGCGATCACGTCCGGGGAAGCGTCGACGACGGCAACATCCGGGGTGACCACGACATCCGGCTTGACGGCCGGCACGTCGGGCGTGGCGCCAGGCGCGCTCAGGGTGTCCGGCGCGGCGGTGTCAGGGTTGACCGGCACATCCGGCGTGACGCCGATGTCGTGGGAGAGGGTGTCGGTGCCA
>CAIXAA010000251.1 GCA_903917305.1 uncultured Myxococcales bacterium
GGTGGACCGTCCTGGCCTGCCTCCAGGGACGACCATCGGTGCGGCGCGCGCGAGAGTGGGCGTGGGTCGGCTCACGCAGGGGCGCGCGGCCCCGGCTCCGACTCCCCCAGATCCACGGCATCCGCCAGTTCATTGACCGCAACCGGCTGCGGCGGGAAATGCGCCGCCAGCTGCACGCCAATCTGGCCGATGGCCGCGATCAGGCCTTCAGTGAAGCGATCCTTGCGAAACTCCCGCGACAGCGTGTCCGCCAGGCCGTCCCAGAACTCCTGACCGACCCTGCTGTGCACCGCGACATCGCCCAGCACCACGAACTTGCGCCGGGCGGGCACGACGAAGATGAGGATGCCATTGCGCTCCTGCGTGCGCGCCATGCCCATGCGTTCGAAGGCCCATTGCGCCGTGCGCTTCACGCTGCCCCAGAACACCGGCGCGGCGGACACGCGGATCTCGGCGGACGTGCGCGCTTCCGCGGCGGCGATGGCGGCTTCGATGCGCGGCTGGTCCAGGCTGGCCAGCCAGGCTTGTCGGGTGGATAGGCGCATGCATCCTCCTCGTCACCAGGATCCGGAGGCGCCGCCGCCGCCGGATCGTCCGCCGCCACCGACAAACCCGCCGCCGCCGCCGCCGTTGGAGCGTCGGCCGGACATCAGGCTGTACAACACCATCAGCGCCAGGCGCGGGTGCGTCAGCAGCAGCATCAGGAACAGCAACCCGGCTATCGCAATGAGGATCTTCTGTGCCAGGCCCAGCGGCGGCAGCGCCGGCGTCTGCGTGGTCTGCGGCTCGCCGCCGAGCGTCGTCAGGAGGCGATCGACGCCTGCCGTCACGGCACCATCGGCGTCGCCTGCGTGCAGGCGCGGCAGCACGTCCTCGCGCAGGATCCGCGACGCGGTCAGATCGGTCAGCCGCGCTTCCAGGCCGTAACCCACTTCGAGCCGCACCTTGCGGTCGCGCGCCAGGACGAACAGCACCGCGCCGTCATCCAAGCCCTTGCGGCCGACCTTCCACGCCGCGAACGTGCGCGCCGCCCAGTCTTCCAGCGTCTGCGCACCAATGGAATCGCCTGTCCACACCAGCACTTGATGGCCTGTCGCGTGCTCGAAGGCCGCCAGGCGCGCGTCGAGCCGCCCGAGCGTCGCCGGCGTCAGCATCCCCGCCGTGTCGGTCGCCCAGCGCACCGGCGCGGGCGGCAACGGATCGGCCCGTACCTCCGCCGTCAGGCAAAGGCCAAGCAGAAAGCCAAGATGGAGCAGGGCGCGCCGCATCTAGAACTTGACCTTCGGCGCCACCGCGGCGCCGGGCTGCGCCTCGAAGTAGGGCCGTTCGCGGAAGCGATCGGCAAACATCGCCGCAATCAGCGCGGTCGGGAACGTCTGCCGCCTGGTGTTGTAGGTGCGCGCCGCGTCGTTGTAGCGCATGCGCTCCACGGCAATGCGGTTCTCCGTGCCTTCGAGCTGCGCCTGCAGATCGCGGAAGCTCTCGTTGGCCTTGAGCTGCGGATAGCGCTCCGACACCACGAGCAGCCGCGCCAGCGCTGACGAAAGCCCTTGCTGCGCCTGCGCAAAGCGCTCGAACGCCGCCGGATCGTCGGTCAGCGCCGCCGGGCCGGGCGCGGTCACCTGGCCGACATGGGCGCGCGCTTCCGCCACCGCCGTGTACGTCTCCTTCTCGAACGCCGCGACACCCTTGACGGTCTCGACCAGGTTCGGCACGAGGTCCAGGCGCCGCTGGTAGACGTTCTCGACCTGCCCCCACTGCGCCTGCACGGCCTGGTTGGCGGCGATGAGGCCGTTGTAGCTGCCTACGGCGCTCAGGGCGGCGACCACGATGACGGACAGCACGATGGCGAGCGCAATGAGGACGCTTTTGCCTGACATGGCTGGCACCTCCGCTGCTTGGCGACGAAATGGATGGTCATCTCCAGCGTAGGCATTCCGGCGCGGCAGGCAAGGCGGCGGCGCGGGGATGGGCGCAACGCATGGCCTTGGCGGTCGCAGCCCGGTCCGCGGCGTCGAGGGCTGGAGGTGCAGGCGCCGGCTGGCCGCGCTACACTCCCGCCGCCGCGCCCGATGGCGCCGAGTCGCCTCATGATCCAGCCCTACCCGCACCTGCTCGCGCCCATCACCCTCGGCTCGGTCACGCTGCGCAACCGCGTGATGATGGGCTCGATGCACACCGGGCTCGAGGACCGCTTCTGGAACTACCCCAAGCTGGCCGCCTACTTCGCCGAGCGCGCGGCCGGCGGCGTCGGCCTCATCGTCACCGGCGGCATCTCCGTGGACCGCCGCGGCTGGCTGCTGCCGGGCGGCGGCACCATGAACAGCCGGGCCGACGTCATCCACCACCGCCACGTCACGGACGCCGTGCACGCCCACGGTGGCCACATCTTCCTGCAGTTGATCCACGCCGGCCGCTACTCGTACCACCCGTTCAGCGAGTCGCCGTCCGGCATCAAGTCGCGCATCAACCCGTTCAAGCCCAAGAAGATGACGCACAAGCGCATCTGGCAGGTCATCGGTCATTTCGCGCGCGCCGCGCGGCTCGCCGAGCTGGCCGGCTACGACGGCGTGGAGGTGATGGGCAGCGAAGGCTATTTGCTCAGTCAATTCATGTGCAAGCGCGCCAACAAGCGCACCGACGAGTTCGGTGGCGACATCCACGGCCGCAGCAAGATGCTGCTCGAGGTCGTGCGCGCCATTCGCACCGCGCTGGGATCGTCGTATCCGGTCATGGTTCGCCTGTCGCTGCTCGACCTCGTGGAAGAGGGCAATACGCAAGATGAAATCATCACGACGGCGCAGGCGCTGCAGGCCGCCGGCACCACGGTCATCAACACCGGCATCGGCTGGCATGAGGCGGCGGTGCCGACCATCGTGACCTCGGTGCCGCGGGCGGCGTTCCGGAGCGCGACGGCCGCGGTCAAGAAGCACGTGACGATTCCCGTGGTTGCCTCGAACCGCATCAACACGCCGGAGATCTGCGAAGACATCCTCGCGAGCGGCGACGCCGACATGGTGTCGATGGCGCGGCCGCTGCTCGCGGATCCAGCGTTCGTCCAGAAGGCCGCGGCGGGTCAGGCGGCCCGCATCAACACCTGCATCGCCTGCAACCAGGCGTGCCTGGATCACACGTTCTCGAACAAGCGCGCGTCGTGCCTTGTGAATCCGCGCGCGTGCCACGAGACCGAGCTGGTGTATTCCCGCACCCCAAGCCCCAAGAAGATCGCGGTCATCGGCGGCGGCATGGCCGGTCTGTCGGCCGCGACGGTGGCGGCGCAGCGCGGTCACGACGTGACGCTGTTCGAGGCGAGCGGCGCGGTGGGCGGCCAGTTCGACATGGCGGCACGGGTGCCCGGCAAAGAGGAATTCCGCGAGACAATTCGCTATTTCACGGAGATGCTGACGGTCACGGGCGTCAAGGTCGAGCTGCATCGGCGCATCCGGGCGGGGGAACTGGACGGCCAGTTTGACGACATCGTGGTGGCGACCGGCGTGGCGCCGCGGCGGCCGAAGATCCCGGGCATCGATCACCCCAAAGTCCTCAGCTATCCCGACGTGTTGCGCGCCGGCAAGCCCGTCGGCGGCAAGGTGGCGGTGATCGGCGCGGGCGGCATCGGCATCGACGTTTGCGAGTTCCTGCTGGCCGAACACAGCCCGCAGCCGCTGGAGGCGTGGACCCAGGAGTGGGGCGTGGATCTGCAGTCGCGCACGCCGGGCGGGCTCGTGCCGCCGGTCCAGCAAAAGCCCAAGCGGCAGGTGTGGTTGCTCCAGCGCAAGGAAGGTCGGATGGGCAATGGGCCGGGCAAGACGACCGGCTGGGTGCACCGCGCAACCCTGCAACATCACGGCGTCACGATGCTGCCGGGCGTCGAGTACCTGCGGATCGACGACCAGGGGCTGCACATCCGCGAGGGCGGCAAGGAGCGGGTGCTGGCGGTGGACCACATCGTGGTCTGCGCCGGCCAGGACTCGGTGCGTGACGTCGTGCAGCTGGGCAGCGACGGCAAGCCGATCGACAAGAAATTCCATGTGATTGGTGGTGCGGACGTCGCGGCCGAGCTCGACGCCAAGCGGGCCATTCGCCAGGGCGCGGAGCTGGCCGCGCGGCTCTAGCTCAGCGCCGCGTACGCCCCCGGCCTGGCACCCGGCGGCAGGCTTCCCGCGGCGAGCATGTTGTAGGTCAGCGCCAGGACATTGCTCTTGGCTTTGGCATCGAGCAGCCGTTCCACCAGCGAGAACACATAGACCGCCACCGCCCGCTGCGGGTCGACCAGCGCAATGCCGCCGCCGGCCACGCCATCCACTACCTGCGCCCATTGGTAGCCGAGCGCGCGGTGCAGTTGCTCGCCGAACACGCAGCCCGCCGCCATCACCGCCGGCTTCTTCTTGGGCAGCTTGAACTGGCCCAGCTGCACCTGGTCGATCAGCACGTGCAGCGCTGCCACCACGGCCTCCGGCGTAGCGCTGGCCTGCAGCCCCACCAGCGCCAGCCCGCGACCGATGAATTCGTCCATGTCCGAGCGGACGTCGGCAGCGATCGGCCCATGCGACGGCCGCGGACCATGGACCTGCCCATCCTCCGCAAAGCGCGCGGGCAGCTGCGCGGGCGCGGCGACCACCGGAATGCTCGGCGCTGGGCGCGCGGTCGGCTGGTTGCCCGCAACCACTGGTTCAGGCAGCGGTTCGCCGGCTGCGCGCCAGGCGACGATCTCCGCGGCGAGCTGCATGTCCTTGGCGTAGGACCCTTCGAGGCTCGGGTGCTGGCTCCCCTGCTGCGTCACCGGATGCGGCCCCGCGTCCACATAGCGCGCGTACGCCAGCGCCGCGGTCGGGTGCTGCGCGGCGGCCAGGCGCGTGTCGTCGCGCGGGCAGCGATCCACCTGACACGCATAGAGAAACGCGTAGTGCGGATGGCGCAGGGCGGTCGCAGCGGTGTCGTCATTGGCGTCGCGGTCCAGCACCGAGGCCAGGTAGTGCGAGTAGTGCGGGCAGGCCAGCACCGCGTCGCGGTCGCCGGGCTGCCCCTGACCACCGTACAGGCGGAACCACGCGGCTGCCGCGTGAGCAGCCACGTCGGCCGCCGCGGTCTCCGGCATCGGCGCCACGCTGGTGTAGGGGTAGAAGCCGTGCATGCCCAGGTGGAACTGGTAGCCATTGAGGAAGTCGAGGTCGGCGCCTTTGGTTTCGCGGCGATACGGCGCAGGCACCGGCGCAATGCCTTGTCTGGTCACGCTGGCCAGCTCCAGCGCAAGATCCTCGCGCGCCACGAGTACGTCGGGATGCTCTGCCAGCCGGAACAGCGCCGCGCGCGGCTCGCGGCCCGGACCCCAGACCAGCTCCTGCACGCGGATACAGCGAGAACCATGGGGATTGTTCGGGTTTTCGTACTCCGCCTTGCTCGCGTCGCGGTCCATCGGCAGCCGCTGCTTGGGGTCGAGCAAGACGAAGTCGGCGTCCAGGGGCCCCAGATCATCGCGCAGCACCAGCGGAATCAGCGTCACGTCGCCCTGCGCGCCGTACTTCTCCAGCAGCGGCACGATCAGCTTGCGGCGCAGCGCCAGCTCCGAGCCGCCGACGCCGAGCACCAGGGCGCCAGCGCGCACACCGCTGTCTTTGCGGAGCTTCTTGCCGCCCTTGGGCGTGCAGTCGCGCGCCCCGATGCGGCTGGGGGCCGGCTGGCGGTGGATGTCGAGGCCGGTGGACTGGCCGGGCAGCTCGAGCGTGACGCCGCCGACCACCGGCATGGCCATGGCGTGCTGCAAGGGGACGAACTTCATGGCACCTCAGGGAGGCAGGTGCCAGCGAGGATAGCGAGCGCGCCGCGAGGCGTCGAGCGGGCGCGCCACGCCGGCCTACTTGCAGGGGCAGATCGCGCTCGCGAAGCCAGCCACTGGAATGTCCGTCGTGATCATGGCCGAGTTCAGCTTGAAGCCGCCGCCGAAGTCGAGCGGGTAGATCAGCTTGCTCTTGGGCGCGCACGTCGCCTGGTCGATGCTGGCCAGCGGCAAGTCCTTCACGTCGCAGCCGACCATGCCCGAGGCATCGGTCTTGACCAGCCAACCCTGCGCGCTCTTGCTGCCCAGGCCGAACTCCAGGCCGCTGAGGATGAAGCCGCCGTCCGCCGTCTGGTCCGAACTGTAGCCGTACTGCGTATAGTCGTTGCCATACAGCCGCATCCACAGCAGCGTGCCCTGCTTGTCGACCTTGGCCATGAAGCCGTCGTACTGCACGTAAGGATTGGGCGTCGTGTCCTCGGGCCACGGGCCCATGTCCTTGCTGGCGCCAAAGCTCGACGTGAAGCCGGTGACGATGTAGCCGTCCGCGACCTCGAAGACCTTGCGCGCGCGGTCCTCGTCGAAGCCGCCCCAGCGCTTCATCCACTGCACCTTGCCGTTCGCGTCGACCTTGAGCAGCGCGGCGTCGTCGGAGTGGTAGATCGCGTTCCAGCCCGTGGTCTTGCCCGCCATCAGGAAGCCGCCGTCGGAGGTCTGGATCATGTCGTACGGCTCGTCGTCGCTGTCCGCGCCAATCGTCAGGCTCCACAGCTGGTTGCCGCCGGAATCGAGGCGCATGAACCAGTAGTCGTCATCGCCAATCGAGAAGCCCATGCTCTCTTCGCCGCCCGTGAGCATGAAGCCGCCGTCGGTCAGCTCGATGAACTTGAAGAACGTGTCGCCCTGCAACGTGCCGCCGTAGCTGTGGACCCACACGACGTTGCCGTCCTTGTCGAGCTTCATGATGGTGCCGGCGTGCATCTTGTTCACGTTGTAGGTGTACGTGTACTGCTCCGCGAGGAAGACGAAGCCGCCGTCCGAAATCTCCTTGATGTAGCGGCCGTAATCGAAGCCGCCGCCGCCGTAGGTGCCGGACCAGATGGTGTTGCCGTTGGCGTCGCTGCGCACGACGAGCGAGCCGGGCGTTGTCGACTTGGAGCTGCCGACCGAGATGAAGCCGCCATCCTTGGTCTGCTCGACCCACCAGCCCTCTTCGTCCTTGGCGCCGCCAATCGCCTTGGCCCACAACGGGTTGCCGCAACCGTCCGTGCGCACGAGCATGAGGTCCATGCCGCCCGAGCCAAAGCTCGTCGTCGAGCCCACGCCGATGTAGCCGCCGTCCTTGGTCTGCTTGACCGAGTAGAGGTTCTCCGCGCCCGCGCCGCCGTAGCGCATCTGGAACGTCACGCCGCAGCCGGGGATCATGACGTGGCTGCAGTTGCCGCTGACCGGGTCGCAAGCGTCCGTCGTGCAAGGATCCTTGTCGTCGCAGGTGACGATCGCGCCCGGCTGGCACAAGCCGGCGTTGCAGCCGTCGCCGGCGGTGCACGCGTTGCCGTCGCTGCACGCGGTGCCCTTGGCGGCGATTTGCGTGAAGCACGCGCCGGTGGTCGGCTCGCAAGCGGCGTTCTCGCAGATGCCGTCGCCGACCGGCGCGCACTTCACCACCGTTTCCGGCTTGATGACGCACACATGGCCCTTGGCGGCGTCGCACACCAGCGTGCCGTCGCACAGGTTGCTCGGGTTCTTCGGCGCGCAGTCGGCGTCGACCTGGCACTCGCAGATCATCGCGCCCGGCTTGCAGGCGCCCGCCGAGCAGACGTCGCCGGCCGTGCACGGATTGGCGTCATTGCACGGCGCGTTGTTGGGCAGGTGCGTGCAGCCGATGTCCGGGTCGCAGGCGTCGTCCGTGCAAGGGTTGCCGTCGCCGCAGTCGGGCGGCGCGCCGGGCGTGCAGATGCCGTCCTTGCAGGCGCTGGCGCCAGCGCAGGGCGTCGATGCCGCGCACAGCGTGCCGTTCGCGGCCTTCTGGCTGTCCTCGCACTGGCCGCTCGCGGGGTTGCACGCCTGGGCCATGCACAGGCTGCCGGTGCACACCGTCAGCTTGCCTGGCTTGCACGTGCCGCCCTGGCACTGGTCGCCGACCGTGCATGCGCTGCCGTCCGCGTCGCAGGGCAGGGCGTTGGGCGTGTGGACGCAGCCGGTCTTCGCATCGCAACTATCGTCCGTACAAGCGTTCTTGTCGTCGCAGTCGAGCTTGCTGCCCGCGACGCACGCTCCGACGTGGCAGTGGTCCTGCGCCGTGCACGCGCTGCCATCGGCGTCGCACGGGCCGTCCTCGTTCTTGGGCGTCGCCTTGCACGTGCCGCTCGCCGGGTCGCAGGCCATGGCGGCGCACAGCGGCGCGGCGGCTGCCGGGCACACGACCGCCGTGCCGGGCTTGTAGCCGCAGACGGCAGGCTTCTGGCCCTTGTCGCAAAACGCCGTGCCCAGGCAAGCGTTTGCGCCGCCCTGGCATACGGTGTCGTCCTTGCAGCCGCACGTGTCCTGGCCCGGCACGCACTTGCCGCCCACGCAGGCATCGCCCGTGGTGCAGGCGTTGCCGTCATCGCAAAGGGGCGCGGCGCTCTCCGCCTCGTCGGTCAAGCCGTCGCAGTCGTTGTCCTTGCCGTCGCAGACCTCGGCTGTCGGCACCGCCGCGCTGCACGGATCGCCGGTGGCGTCGCACGACCACACGCCGGTGCACTGGCCGAGCACGCCGCCGTCCGCGTCGAACAACGGCTTGAAGCAAGACGTCGTCCACTTCGCCGCGATCGCCGCGGCGCTGCAGGCGCATGGCGCACTCGTCGGCAGGCACCAGGAACCGGAAGTCCCTTCGATGGCAGCGGAAGGCGCGCAGGCGTAGCCGCTCGGGCAGCCCTGGGGCGCGCAGGCGATGGCGCAGAACGACCCGGTGGCGCCGCTCGGCTTGCCCGTGCTGACGCAGGCGGCGCCGGCGCCCAGGTCCTTGCAGACGCTGCTGGATCCGCATGGATCGCACACGGCATGGCCGCCCGGCGGCGGGATCGGCAATTCCGGGACGATGTCGATGGCGACATCGGGCGGCGGCGCGGCGGGCTCGTCCGCGACGACATCCGGGACCGGCGTGGCGTCCGTTCCTTGCGCTGGCGTGTCTTGCCCCTGCGGCGTGGCCACGTCCGGCGGCGCCGCCTCATCGTGCAGGGCATACGGCAGATCCGGGTCGGTCGCGGCGACATCGGTGACGGCAGGGTCCGCATCGCCGAGCGCGGGATCGGCGTCCACGGGTTCGATCGCTGCATCGAGGGCGGCTTGCACGTCGTGCTGCGTCGAGGCGCCTGGCGAGTACTGCATGGTCGGTTGATTGGCATCGCCGCTGCAGGCAGACAGCCCGAGCGCGAGCCACAATCCCGGCACCCACGACCCCAGGAACACAAAGAAATCGTCGCGACGCGGCATCGACATGGCGGATCCCCCCGACGTCGGCGACGGCGCCGACCTTGACGACATGAGCGAATGGCTTCATTGGTCAAGGTAGCGGCGCCCGCCGGGGGGCATGCAGCGCAGCTTCGCTAATGGGGGATGGCGCGAACGGATCCTGTGCGCGGGGCGAATCGGGCGGAGCGGTCGACTGTCACGGCTCCGCGCCGGTCTCGCCTTACTCGGCGCCGCAGAACTTGTTGATGCCGTCGACGATTCCGTCTTCCGGCGCCGTCGCCTTCTTCATCTCGGCTTCAGCCGTCGCCGCATCGGCCTGCGCCTTGGTCAGATCGGCCTGCGCAGCCTCCGGATTCGTCGCCGCGGCCTTCTGCGCGTCGCCGATCTTCTTGCTGACCGCGATCATGTCCTTGAACGCCTTGGAGGAATCGGCGCACATCTTCTGGTAGTCCTCGCCGAACTTCTTGAGCTCCGGCGTCTCCATGTTCAGCTTCTTCACTTCCGCCGCGCCCGTCTCCACTTCGGTCGCCATCGACTGGAAGATCTTCGCGCCGGCTTCCATCGACGTGTCCGCCGTCAGGCTGTCGGAGAGCTTGCGCACCTGCGTCGTGTGCGGGTTGATTGCGCCGATGAGCGCCTTGCACTCCTCCAGCTTCTTGCCGCCGCAACCGACGAGCGCCAGGCTCGCTGCCATCACCATTGCCAATGCCACGATCGTACGCATGTTCTCTCCTAGCCGTCTTGGTCTTGCCGCGTGACGGCTGGCGGACCTTTCCGCCTGCAGACCGCAGTGCTGGCGCAAGGTACGGGCAGTCCAGTTGGGGGTCAAGCGCGTTCCCTAACCAGCCAAGCGTCCCGGCGGATCTACCGCCGCAGCGCGCTCTCCGCTACAGTCCTCCCGCCGCCTCATGGCTCGGAGATCCCCATGACCTCGACGTACACGACCGCCACGCAACGCCTCAGCGACCTCACCTCCATCGAGGAGGCCCTCGGA
>CAIXAA010000252.1 GCA_903917305.1 uncultured Myxococcales bacterium
GGGCGCGACCTTCACCGTGATCGAGGTGTACCCGAGCCGCTCCAAGGCCATGTCCAAGTTCCCGCCTGCCAAGTTCACGGGCAACACGTCCGCCAGCATCAAGCGCTGACGGATCTGGCGATGACGATGACCGGCAGCCTGGCGCACGCCCGTTGTTCCACTGGAATCCCGCTGGTTGGGAGTCGTGCGCTGCGGCTCGCGCTGCTGGCGCTCGCGGTGCTGACGGCCTGCTGCGGCCGGCAGGTGGCGGGGAACGTGCCGTCGCCCAAGGCGATCGGGCTCTACACCCTGCCGCATGTGACGATCGTCGCGGTGACGGACTGGCAGGCGGTGCTCAAGCCCTGCGGCTGCACCGTCGACCTGCAGAAAGGTGGCATCGAACGTATCGGCCGTTATGTCGATGAGTTGCGCAAGGCGGACGACTCGGTGATGGTCGTGCACGCCGGCAGCCTGCTCGGCGAGGACGACATCGCGGCGGCGGGCGGCAAGGCGCCGCAAATCGAAAGGCGGGTCCAGGCCTTCGACGACGCGCTCAGCGCCATCGGCGTGACCGCGGTCGCGCTGCCGAGCGTCGATCTCGACGCCGGCGGGCCGTGGGTGCGGCGGACGTACGACAAGGCGCGTTGGCCGGTGATCGGCGCCACGGGCTGGGATGGCGGCATTCCACGCGCCGTGCCGAGCCTCCTGTCCAAGACCAAGAGCGGCGTCCAAGTTGGCATGCTTGCAGCGGATCCTGCGGCCTTTGACGACGAGGTGCGGCGCAATGCGGCCATGCTCAGCGGCATCCAGGATGTGCGCAAACGTGGCGCGAGCGTGATCGTGGTGCTGAGCAACCTGGGGCTGCGGCAGTCGCGGCGGCTGGCGCGCGCGGTGCCGGGCATCGACGTGATGGTCGTCGGCAACCTGGACTTGAAGGCGGAGCCGGTGGCGGACCTGGAGCGCGAAGGCGAGACCTTGCTCGTGCAGGCGAGCCGCCACGGCGCGTGGCTTGCGGCGGTGACGCTGGTGCCAGGGCAGGGTGCGGGGCCGTGGCGCGAGGTCTCGGAGTTCCTGCCCGGTGCGGAGAAGGATCTGGAAGCGCGCATCGCGGCACTGGAAACGAACCTCAAGGGCTGGCGCGAACGTGCGACGGTGGCGACGCAGCGCGCCCTGCCGTTCTTCGAGGCGGATCTCGCGGAGCAGCGCCGCCGCCTGGACCTGGCGCGCAGTGCTGCCGGCAAGGCGCTGCCGACGGGACGGCTGGTGGCCTACCGGACGGTCGGGCTGTCCTGGAGCGCCGCGGTCGACACGCGCATCGCCGCCATCGTCAAGAAGTACGACGACGACATCGCCTACCTGAACCTGCGCGCTGCCGGCGCGGTGCCGCTGCCGGGACCTGGCGAGGCAGCGTTTGCCGGCGAGAAGGTCTGCCTGGCCTGCCACAAGGACACGGCCGGTTTTGCCACCGCGGATCCGCACGGCAAGGCGTGGGCGACCTTGGAGCGCGACGGCAAGACGCGCGATCTCGACTGCGTCCCCTGCCACGTCACCGGCTACGGCAAGGCGGGCGGCAGCAATCTCGGACACTTGGAGAACCTGATGGGCGTGCAATGCGAGGCCTGCCACGGCGCCGGATCCTTGCATGTCGAAGCCGAACGCGCCGGCAAGAGCGGCCACATCGTCGCGTCCCCCGGCGCCGAACTGTGCGAGAGCTGCCACACCTTGGTGCACGCGCCGCGCTTCTCCTTCGAGGAGTACCGCAAGCGCCTCATCCAGGCTGGCCACGGCGAGCCGGTGCTGGGCAGGGCGGCACCATGAGCATGCGGCTCCCCAAGCTCTTGATGTGTCTGGCTTTGTTTCTTGCGCGGCCTGCCGTGTCGCTGGCCGAGGAGCGGCCGCCCCTGCAGACCGCCCCGGCTCCCACGGCCGATTCGGCCGAGGCGCATCGCTACGACGGCAACCACACGGGCTTGACCGCCGGCGCTTTCACGACGTCGCTGCAGCGCCCGATCGCCGGCATCGCCAACCGCGGCTACGGCTTCCACATCGGGGCGCGCTTCGCCTCCGTCCTGCAGATCCTCGATGCCGAGGTCGCGTTCGAGCACGCCAGCCACGGCGCCAGCGACGGCAGCGACGCGGCTTGGACGCGCAACGAGCTCGGCGTGTTCGGCGCGCTGCACCCCGGCTTTCCCTTTGCCGTGTTCAACAGCTACTTCTACGACATCGTCGCCGGTCTGCACGGCTACGGCGGTTTGTCCATGGTACGCGGCTCGTTGCGCGGCGATGCCGCCGTCGCGCAAGCCTTTGGCGACGGCCACGTGCTCTCCGGTTGGAGCCCTTGCCTCACCGTCGGCGCCGGCCTCGACATCCCCATCTGGCCACGCGGCGGACCCCACGGCCTGTGGCTGACCGTGCGCTACGGCCTGCGCTGGATGGGTTTCGGCTCCCACGATCCCGACCTCAACATGGCGGATTCGCAAGCGATGGTCCTGCTCAACTGGCGCGAATACAACACGTCCTGGGCGCGCCTGCCGCGGCCTTTCTAAGGGCCTTCTCAGACGACAGCGCCGTCAGTTGAAGATCGCTGGCGCCGCCCATCTGTGCGTTCCCACACCTTGATCTCAACGTCCCAAGGCGATAGCGTGCGGCCGGTTTTCCGCGAAGCCGCGCCGGCAAGGGATCAGCGCAGCGCGACGCGTCCACGGAGGAGATGTCTGGATGGCCTTTGCGTACAGCCGCATCGGCCTCCGTGTTGCCGCGCCGGCAGCGGTCGTCGCCGCCGCGTTGGTCGGCGGCCTGCACTACACGCAGACGCGCGATTCGCTGCGCCGCGGCACCGAGACGCTGGACGTCTACGCCGATCTCCTGAACCGCCTGGTGCTGAGCAACTTGCGCGAGAGCATGGTCGCCAAGGACAGCGCGCGCATCAGCCGCGAGCTTGCCCGCATCGCCGACATGGCGCCGATCCGCTCCCTGCGTATCGTCAGCAAGTCGGGCAAGGTGGCTTTTGCCAGTGATCCCAAGGCCGTCGGCACGACGATGCAGCGCACCGAGCCGAGCTGCATCGCCTGCCACAAGAACGGCGGCCCGCCGGAGCGCGGCGCCCACTCGCTGCGCTTCACCCAGGGCGACAAGCACATCTACCGCGCCGTGCAGCCGATCACCCTCGACGAAGACTGCGCGCGGTGTCACGACGGCAAGGAAGGCTCGGTCCTGGGCGTCCTGATTACGGATCTCGATGACGATGTCCTGACGGGGGAGCTCCGCGCCGACACGCGCCGCACCGCGTGGAGCATCGCCCTGTCCGCCCTGCTGCTCGTGCTGCTCATGGCGGGCCTGATCTGGCGTCAGGTCGTTTCCCGCCTGCGCAACTTGCGGCTGATGCTGGATCTTTTGCGCACCGGTGCCCGCGCCAGCGTGCTGTCCGTCAGCTCTGCCGATGAGATCGACGAGGTGACGCGCGCGGTGCAGGCGCTGACGCTGGACCTCGATGGGCGCGTGGCGCTGGAGCGTGCCGGCCGGCGCCTGGCGTCGGTGCTGGAGCGCCAGTCGGGGCCTGTGCTGCTGCTCGATGCCACGGGCGTTGTGGCGGCGGCCAACGGCCTTGCGGCGGCGCGGCTGGGTGCGGGGCGGGCGCTGGTTGGGCAGCCGCGCGCTGCGTTTCCTGGCCTGCCCGCGGACATGCTGGCCGATGCGCGCGAGCAGGGCTGGGCGCTGCCGCCCGACGGCGAGGACGGGCCGGCCGTGTTCGCGATGGCGAGCAGTGCCGGGGAGGTCGTGGCCTTTCTCGAGCTGTGGCCGGACGCGCCC
>CAIXAA010000253.1 GCA_903917305.1 uncultured Myxococcales bacterium
GAGTCGGCGCCGGCATAGCGTTCCTGGTCGGGAAAGCTGAGCACCGCCTCGCTGTCGGCAGGCAGCACGCCCAGCGCCTGCGGAATCGCGTGGCCCTGCCCGTCGACGTCGTAGAGCTTGCCCGGCTGATACTTGAGGATCACGAGTGAATTCGAGGCAGCGCCCAGCCACGTGGCCGCGTCGGCACCGTGACAGACGCCGCTCTCCGGTCGCACGAGTGTGGCGCTGCACGCTGCGAGCGTTGCCGCCAGCAGGACCACGGACAATGCCGCGCGAATCCGCGTCACGGCGGGGCCTCGAGGATGCGGTTGATGAGCGGCGCGTGGATCTTCCACAAAAGACGGACGTCTTCCGGCACCAGGTTCATCCGCGCCATCCACGCGCGCACGCGCGGCACCAGCGCCAGCCACGGCGGACCCAGCGCGCTGTCGCCGTCGGCCACGTCGCCGCACACATACACGCGCCGGTAGGCATCGTCGTGCACCACCGCCGGGAAGCGCGACGGAATGCCGAACTTCTTCAAGAGGTGCCCGCCGATCTCGGTCGTCTCGATCGTGAACTCCGCGCGCACATTCGACAAAACATCCGCGGAGACGATGTCGAACCAGTACGTGTACGGCACGTTGTCTTCGCCCATGTGCAGCACCATCGGGTCCGCGGGGATGTCGACATCCTCCTGCAGGCACACGACGCGGCCGTCCTCGTGGACCATCAGGATGCCGGGGCCTTCGAGATCATAGACTTTTCCTGTCTCTTCGGCCCAGCGCTTCTGCACCCACTGGGCAATCTCCAGGTCGTCCGCGAAGTTGTCGACGCGGCGGCCGGCCCAGCCGCTCCAGTGCACGCCGAGCAGCTTCTCCATCCGCGTGCGCGGGCCCATGTCGGTCGGCGTGGCAAATGTGTTGAATTCCGCGGCAATTCGTCCGCCGCGTGCCACGAAGCGCTCGATGACGTCCATGTCGCTGTCGGTCAGGCCGCCGTAGATGCGCTTGGAGAGCTCCAGGTGCGCGATCGGCCGCGGCATCGCGTCGTAGTCGTCGGTGTAGACGCCATACGTATCGGCAATATAGAGAAGATTCGCGCTGGCGAGGTCCTTGTCGTTCAGCACGTGGCCGCGGCGCGTCGTTGGATCGTAGCCGACGTAGTCCTTGGCGTTGTCCCACAAGAGGCGCGACACCGGCGGCGTGACTTTGGCTTGCGAGAACAGCCACATCAGCCGCTTGTGCTCGCGGCGCGAGTCGAACGGCACCGTCTTGGACAGCACGACCACCTTGGCCGGCGGCCGCGGCTTGATCAGCCAGCCCACCGGCAGCGACACCACGGCGGTCAGCAGCACCATCGCCGCGATCGGCGCCGCGCTCGTCCGACCTTCGCGCTTCTGCTTGCCGGCCGCACCAAAGCCCAGCCGCGTCATGCGGCCCCAGGTCTTGCGGCCGCGGATGTAGCCCCACAGGCCGCGCAGACGGTACCAGAGAATCACCTGGCGATAGCCCATGTTCTCGAGCAAGGCCACCGCGACCAGCCGCCACATGTCGCCGCGCTCGCGGAAGAACGACAGCGACAACTCCTCGAGCAGAATGGCGCCCAGCGACAGCAAAAAGCCGATGAGCATCGCGAGGATGAAGAACAGCGTCGCGAACCACGGCTCGAGCACGCCGCCGACCAGCATCATGACGAAGTAGGCATAGCCGAACAGCTCGATGATCGGGCCGAACAGCTCGAAAAGAATGTAGAACGGCATCACCACGAGGCCGATGGCGCCGTAGCGGCGGTTGAACGCCATCTTGCGGTGGCGCCAGAGCGTGTCGGCCAGTCCGCGCTGCCAACGGTCGCGCTGGTTGCCGAGAATGCGCATGGTCTCAGGGGCTTCCGTGAAGCTCACCGGGTCGGGCAGGTGGCAGATGGCGCGGCCTTGCAGCCAGCTCGGCACCTGGTGGCGCAGGCGCGCGACCAGCTCCATGTCCTCGCCGACCGAGTCGTGGGCATAGCCGCCAGCGGCCGCGACCGCGCTGCGGCGGAACAGGCCAAAAGCGCCGGAGATGATGAGGTTGCCGCCCATGCGGTCCCAGCCGAGGCGGCCGACGAGGAACGCGCGCAGGTACTCGATCACCTGGAAGCGCGCCAGCCAGCTCCGGGGCAAACCCATCTCGACGACGGTGCCCTTCTCGATCTTGCAGCCGTTGGCGAGGCAGATGGTGCCGCCGACCGCGACCACGTCGACGTCCGTGAGGAACGGCCGCACGAGGCGCAAGAGCGCGTCCGGCAAGATCAAGGTGTCGGCGTCGATGGCGCACACGAGCGGGAAGCGCGACGCGTTGATGGCGCAGTTCAGGGCGTCGGCCTTGCCGCCGTTGTCTTTGTCGATGACGATCAGGCGCTTGTAGATGGCGGAGCGGTAGGTGGCGCGGATCGGCTTGCAGGACAAATCGAGGCGCACGTCGATCGGCACCGCCTCGAGCGCGAAGGCGGCGCGCAGACGCGCCATGGTGCGGTCCGACGACCCGTCGTTGACGACCACCACTTCGTGTTGCGGATAGCGCAGTTTCAGCAGCGCGCGCACCGACTCCACCACGGTCTTCTCTTCGTTGTGCGCCGGCACCAGGATCGAGATCGGCAGCGTCGCGCGGCCGCGCGTGTTCACGGACTCCGGCGAGCTGCCTTCCAGGTCGCGGCGGACCTGGATGACGCCGACCACCGCCGCGACGAAGAGGGCGATGTACCCCGCCGTGAGTGCGACGAAGTAGAGCAGCACGAAGATGTTGAAGAACTCTAGCAACCGCGCTCCCTGCGTCCCTACATCTGCGGAATGGGCGGCGGCATGGCACCGCCCGGTACGACATCTTCGGCCACCGACAGGCGCGCTTCGGCGAGCGCGCTGCTGGCAGACTCGTTGTTGCGGGCGGCCGCGGCGCGCAGAGCAGCGATGCCCGCGGGGCCGCAGCGCGTCAAGGCGAGCGCCGCATTGTGGCGGACCCACTCGGCTTCATCATCCAGAAGTGCGGCGATCGGCTCCGCTGCGCCAGCCTGGCCCAGTGCGCCGCAAGTGCGCGCCGACTCTGAGCGCACCTCCCAGCGTTCGTCGCGCAGCGCGCTCAAGCAGGCCGGCAGCGCCGAGACGTCCTTGAGCTCGCGCACGGCTTTCAGCGCCTGGATGCGCACTTCTGCGTCCGGATCCGTCACCGCGCCAATGATCACGTCGATGCCGGCGCGACAGCGCGCCAGGCCGAGCGTGGCCACGACCACCTGCCGCAGCTCGGCCTGATCCGTTTGCGCCAGCCCAATCAGTTCGTCTTCCGGCAAGGGTTGCGCCGCCGCGAGGGCGTCGATGGCGCGCACCCGGTTCAGGCGGCCGTCGCCCGCGATGGCGGACAGCGCGACGAGCGCTTCATCGGCGCGACCCAAGGCGCACAGGGCTTCGAACGCGCCCAGGCGCACATCCGGTGCCTCGTCGCGCACCAGGGCCGACAAGAGCCGCGCTGGATCGGACAGGGCACGCGCTTCGCGGATGACGCGCAGGCGCTCCCACGGCAAGGCTGCGGCATTGGCGCGCGCTTCCGAAGCGAGGCCTGCGGCCGCGTACAGCTCCTCGAAGACCTGCGCGC
>CAIXAA010000254.1 GCA_903917305.1 uncultured Myxococcales bacterium
CGGCCTCGATGCGGGCGATGTGGCGCTCGAGGATGTCGCGGGAGGTGGCTTGCCGGCTGCGGATCAGCTCGGCGAGGCGAGTGGCGGACAGGGTGAGCAGGGTGTCCATGGCGGCGCCTCCGGTGGTGCGGTCGGCGCAGTTGACCATGAAGCGGGGGCGGCTGTCACTGCGTCAGATCCAGCGCAGCCAGCCGGCGAACACGGCGAGGCAAAGGGCGTCGAAAGCCCAGAGCGCGCCGACGACCTTGAGCTGGCTCGCCCGACGCGACATGTCGAACACCCAGAAGGCGACGACGAAGAAGGTCAGGTAGCCAAACAGGAAAATGAGCCACGGCGCGCTGCGGCCCCACCACGGATAGTCCCAGGTCAAGGCGCCGACGCTGTTGAGCAGGTACTCGACGACGACGCAGAACGCCGAGCCGGCGCACGCGATGAACCAGCGGTTGGGGATGCCGAGGATGCGGTCGTCCTTGCGGGGCAACAGCATCTTGCACCAGATGACGCCGGAGACCGCGAACATGAACATGATTTCGATGTTGAGACCGGCCAGGATCAGGAACGCGGTCTTGCCGGGCGCGCCCCAGACCGGCGCGTAGCCGGTGAAGTGCAGGACCAGCGCGTTCCAGATTTCGTTGAACCAGTCCATGCCCCAGAAGGCGAGGCCGGCGAGCACGAGGCTCCAGTCGCGGCGCTGGACCTCGACGGTGTAGACGTAGAAGACAAACGAAAGCAGAGGGATGACGTACCACTGGAACTGGCTGCCGTCGCGCAGGATGGCGAGGGCTTGCGTGGCGGATGGGGTCATGGCGCAGCCTCCGGGCGTGGGCGGGCAAGTGTGCGCGGATCGGGGCGGGTGGGCAACGCGGCCAGCGAAGTCCAAGCTTGCATCCGTGGTTGACCGCGGTGGACGCCGCGCTTACGTTCCATGCCGGCACGCCCCCGCCCATGAGGAGACCTCCGATGCGCCCGTTCCTCGCCACCCTTGCCTTGCTCGCCCTCGCCCTGCCTCTGCCGGCCCGCGCCCTGAGCGTCTACAAGGAATCGACCAAAGCGTTTGCCGACTTCTCCGTCTACGTCGAGTCCACCGAAGCCTTTGCCGACTGCATCGTCTTTGTCGAGCCCACCAAGGCCTTCGCGACCGAACCGGCCGTCTGGTACATGGAAGCCACGAAAGCCTTTGCGGATCGCGCCGTCTACTTCGAGTCGACCAAGGCGTTCGCGGACCTGTCGATTGCCTACACGCACACCAAGGCGTTCGCGAAGTGCAACAAGGCGATTCCGGGCAAGAAGCACTGACATGACCGAACTGCGCGGCAAACGAGTCCTCCTGCGCGAGTGGCGCTGGAGCGACGAGGACGACCTCGTGCGGCTCGCGGGCGATCGCGACATCTGGCGCAACCTGCGCGACCGCTTCGCGCACCCGTACACGCACGAGGCGGCGCAGGCGTGGCTGACGCAAGCGATTCCTCACGGTGTCGGCACGAACTTCGTGGTGGAGGTGGCCGGCCAATTCGCCGGCGGTTGCGCGCTGCACCCGCAGGAGGACGTCTACCGGCATTCGGCGGAGGTCGGCTATTGGCTGGGCCGGCCGTTCTGGGGCCAAGGCTTGGCGACCGAGGCGATCCAGACGCTCAGCGCCTACGCGTTCGCGCAGTTCGACTTCGCGCGCCTGTTCGCTGGGGTGTTTGCCTGGAATCCCGCGTCGTGCAGGGTCTTGGAGAAGAGCGGTTTCGTGTTGGAGGGCCGGCTGCGCGACGCCGTGTTCAAGGATGGCGTGCTGGTGGACCAGTTGATGTATGGGCGGCTGCGCGATCGGACCTAGCGGCCCCGCACTTCAGCGCTGGCCGCCGCGCAGCCCGCGCTCGGCCTCGTCCCACTGCAGCACGAACTCCCGCTGCTCCGCCGTCTCCGGCGTGTGCGGCCGCCGCCAGCGCTTCTCCACCACGCGCCACAGCTCCGCCAGCCGGTCCAGCGCCTGCTCGCCGTCCAAGCCGTGCCGCACGAGGTGACAGCCCACGACCGTCCCCGTCCGCCCGATGCCGCCCCAGCAATGCACGTAGACGGGCCTTTGCGCCGCAATCTCCGCGTCCAGCAGGTCGAGGATGCGCTGCATCGTCTCGACGGACGGCACGCCGAGGTCGCGAATGCCGATGGGCCAATGCTGCACGCGCAAGCCGCGCTGCTGCGCCAGGTTCTCCAGCGTTGGCGCGTACGGCGTCAGCTCGTCCGGCATGGTCAGGTCGATGAAGCTGCGGATGCCGACATCCAGCCACGCGCCAAGCCGCTCGCTCGGGTCTTCGGGCGCCATGCGGCCCGGGTACTCGCCGGCGAGCAGCCGGTTGGGCTCGACCCAGTAGGTGTTGGGATCCGGGCGCGTCAGTGTCGTCATGCGATGAATTCTAGTCGTTCTGCCGCCAAAGTCGAAGCGTTGCCGGTGCCTGTGCGCGCCGCCAGCGCCAGCGCCGCCTCCTCCAACGCCACGCGCTGCCAGCCTTCGAGCCGCAGCGCGTCGCGCCATGCCTGCGGCACGCCATCGATGCCAAAGACAAAGCCCGCGAGCCCGCCCGCGACGGCCGCCGTCGTGTCCGTGTCGTTGCCGTAGCGCACGGCGCGCACGACGGCCTCCTCGTAGCTGCCGGCGTCGCGCACGGCATCCCAGGCGCAGCGCAGGCAGTCGACGACGTAGCCGGAACCGCCGCGCTTTTCGAACGTCTCGACGTGCGTCAGCTCCTCGGCGAACGCGTCGCCGGCCGCGTACAGCCCGCGCAAGTCCGCACAAGCTGCGGCAAATGCCGCCTCGCGCGCGTCGCCCGCCCACAGCCGCGCCACCAGGGCGCTGTGCAGCGCGCAACACACCTGCGAGCGCACGTGGCCGTGCGTGATGCGCGACGCGCGGTGGGCCAGATCCGCCTGCTGGTCCAGGCTCAGGCCCAGACCGAACAGCGACATCGGCAGGATGCGCATCAGCGAACCGTTGCCGTTGTCGCGCGATTCGCTTGGCCCGGCTTCCAGGGCCGGCACGCCTTGCTCGATGCGCAGCAAGGCGCGCGTCGTCGCGCCGCCGATGTCGAACGCCTCGCCGCCTGCCGCAAGGTAGCCTTCGCGCCACCAGCGCAGGAAGCGACGACCCATGTCGGTGGCGTCGAAGCTGCCGCGCTCGCTCAGGCTCAAGGTCGAGCACAGCATCAGCGAGCCGTCGTCGCTGAACGTGCCGGGCGCCTGCCCGTGCGAGCCGTGCCCGGTCCAAAGGATGGTGGCGGGCAGGGCGCTTGCCGCCTTGAACTCGTAGGGAACGCCGAGGGCGTCGCCGCAGAGGTGGCCATAGAGTGCGCCGCGGATCCGGTCGAGGTGGTTCATGCGGTCAACGTAGCATCGGCTGGGCTGGGCGACTACGGGGTTCTTGTGGGGATGCGACAGCGGGTGTCGGATAGGCGCGCCCTCATCCCCCAACCCCTTCTCCCGCAAGGGGAGAAGGGGAGCCGGCCATGGTCTTGCCCCCTCTCCCCTCCGCGGGAGAGGGGCGGCGCGCAGCGCCGGGGTGAGGGCGACGTGTGGCCGCTGTCCCGCATCCATGCTACAACCGCCCTCATCGGATTCACATTCCGCAAGGTTCTCCCATGCAGCAGCCCTCCGCCACGCCCAACATCGCCATCTTCGCCGACTTCGAGAACGTCGCCCTCGGCGTGCGCGACGCCCACTACGACGCGTTCGACGTCGGTCTGGTCGTCACGCGCCTGCTCGACAAGGGCAAGGTCATCGTGCGCAAAGCGTACTGCGACTGGGACCGCTACAAGTCCGCGAAGAAGCCGATGCACGAGGCCGGCTTCGAGCTCATCGAAGTGCCGCACGTCTCCTATTCCGGCAAGAACTCCGCGGACATCCGCATGGTGGTCGACGCGCTCGACATGTGCCACACCAAGGAGCACATCGACCTGTTCGTGCTCGTCACCGGCGACAGCGATTTCTCCCCGCTGGTCGCGAAGTTGCGCGAGAACAACAAGACCGTCATCGGGATGGGCGTCAAGAACTCGACCAGCGATCTGCTGGTGCAGTCCTGCGACGAGTTCATCTACTACGACGAGCTGGTGCGGGAGCGGCGCAAGGAGCCCAAGGCGCAGCAGCCGCACGCCGCGGCGGCGGCCAGCACGGACAAGCCCAAGGGTCGGGCGCCCAAGAAGACCGAGGAGAAGTCCGGCCGCAAGGAGCCGGAGGACGCCGCGCAAGCCGCCAAGCAGGCCGAAGGTCTGGAGATCGTGCTCGATACCGTCGAGGCGATGTTCCGCGAGCACGACGACCAGGTCTGGGGCTCGATGGTCAAGCAGACCTTGAAGCGCAAGCACCCGACGTTCACGGAGTCGTCGTACGGCTACAAGAGCTTCTCGCAGTTGCTGGAAGATGCGCGCGACAAGGGGTACCTGGAGATTCAGAAGGACGAAAAGTCGGGTGGTTACCTGATCCTGTCCTTCGGTCCGGTCGCCTAGCGCGTTCACCGCGGGTAGGGACAGGCTTCCATGCCTAAAGATCCTACACATCGCCACGGCAAAGAACTTGCCGAGCCCGTGAAGATGTGATCTACAGTGGGAATGAAGACTTCCCACACGCTCTCGCCATTGTCCTGCGAGTTCACGAACGCCGAGCTGAGCGACTCGCGACGCA
>CAIXAA010000255.1 GCA_903917305.1 uncultured Myxococcales bacterium
CCAATGCCGGCGATGCCCTCGCGGTGATGCAAAGCGAGACTTGCACCGTCGACGCGGTCCTGACCGATTGCGACATGCCGGGGATGTCCGGGCTGGAGTTGGCGGCGGAATTGCTGCGCCAACGCCCGCGCTTGCCCATCGTGATGGGGACGGGTTTCTCGGAGGCCGTGAACGAACAGACGGCGCATTCCCATGGGTTGCGCGGGCTCATCATGAAACCCTACACGTTGCAACGCGTTGGCGATGCGCTGGCGGCGGGGCTGACGCCACGCGATCGCGACAGCCGGGCGCCCGGCGTGCGCGCCTAGCGCGTTCTTGCCGTGGGTCGCCTCCAGGTGTAGCTTGCACTCAAGCTTGCCAACTGCCCGCCGCACCTGCCGGCGGTCGCCCACACCGTACAAGGAGACGTGCATGCGCCGCTTTTTCCTCGCCCTCGCCACCCTCGCCACGGCGCTCTGCATCGCCGGTCCGGCGAGCGCCGGCGACTCGTTCCTGGTCGACAGTGGAACGCATTCCCGCGCTTCCACGCTGGACTTCTACATCCCCGTGGACGGCCTGTTCATCGGCACCTACACGCACTTCGGCGTCGGCGTCTGGTACGGCTATCCCATCGTCGCCGACGGCTTCATCAGCGCGCTGAACGACGCGTTCTACATCGAGGGCGGCGCCGCGGTGGAGCGCTACAGCTGGTCGGTCGGCTGGGGAAGCAACTGCTCCGAGTCCTGGTGGCGCGTCTCGCCGATGGCCGGCGTGCGCTGGGACTTCAACATCACGCCCAAATTCACGGCTTTCCTGAACGCCAAGCTCGGCTATGGCGTCGGCTTTGGCGACAACTACGACTGCGGCGGCGTCAAGTACACCGGCAGCGGCGCCAGCCTGTCCGAAGTCAAGTACATCACCAGCGTCGGCGGCTACTACCGCTTCAGCGACTCCTGGGCATTGCGCTTCGATCTCGGCAACTTCGACGCCGTCGGCATCGGCACGCACCTCTAGCTCGGCTCCTGCGCCCCCATCACCTTGCGCAGCGCCGCCTGCAACTGCCGCAACTTCGGCGGCTTGCTGATCGCCACGTCGATGTGCCCCGGCACGCGGTCCTCGCGCCCCATGCGCATGCCCCAACCGGTCAGCAGAATCACGGGCGTGCCCGGCGCCGCCGCCTTCACCAGCCGCGCGACCTGGCTGCCGTCCACGTACGGCATCCCCAAGTCCGTGATCACGACGTCGAACGCGTGCCCTTCCTTGGCCGCCTTCAGGAACGCCGCCACGCCGTCGCGCCCGCCATCCGCCGTCTCGACGCGGTGACCATCGCGTTCCAGCAGCTCGCGCACGAGGTTGCGCAGCATCGGCTCGTCGTCGATGCACAAGATGCGAAGATCATGCAGGACCTCCTCGGGCTCCACCACCTCCACGCCCGCTTCGGTCACCACCTGCTTGCCCGCCGCCGAGAACACGAGGCGAATTGTCGTGCCCTGGCCTTTCTTGCTTTCGACTTGGATATCCGCGTCATGGCGCTGCATCACGCCAAAGACCATCGCCAGGCCCATGCCCGTGCCGCGCTCGCCCTTGGTCGTGTAGAACGGCTCCAAGCAGCGCCGGCGCGTCTCTTCGTCCATGCCCACGCCGGAGTCGCTGACCTCCACCGCCACCTGATCGCCGCGCTTCTTGGTGCGCAGCACGATGGTTCCGCCCATCGGCATCGCGTCGACGGCGTTGAACACGAGGTTGGTCAGCGCCTCGCGCAGCTCGCTCTCCACGCCGCGCACCGGCGGCAGATCCGGCAGCAGATCCACTGCCATCTCAATGGTCACGCCATGTTGCTGCGGCATGTCGCGCCAGCGCGCCCGCGTGAGGTCCATCACCTGCTGCACCAGGCCGTTGAGGTGCACGACGGCCAGCGGCTGCTCCTGCCCGCGCTGCCGGTAGAAGTCCTTGAGGCGACTCACGATCTGCCCGACGTCGTCCGCCGCCAGCGCGATGGTCTCCAGGTAGCTCTTGGCGTTTTCGCTCAGGCAGGTCTCGGTCGTCAGCAGCAGGTCCGTGTAACCCACGATGGGCGAGAGGGCATTGTTGATGTCGTGCGCGATGCCGGACGCCATCTGCCCCAGCGCCTGCAGCCGTTCCTGTTGCGTAATCGCCTGTTGCGTCGTGCGCAGGTCTTCGTAGGCGCGCTGCAGCGTGTCGTACAGGTGCGTCTGGTGCGCCGCGAGGGCGACGTGCTCCGCGAGGTTGCCCAGGAACTCCGCCTCGTCGCCGGAGAAACCGTTCACGCGGCGCCGGCCGACCAGCACGACGCCCATGACGCGGTCGCCCGTCGTCAGCGGCATCGCCAGCACGGAGCGGATGCCGACCATGCCAAGTCCGCGCAGCAAGGGCGCTTCCGACGTCATCGTGTCGCCGAGCGCGAGCAACTGCCGTTGCAGGCAAGGCTCCAGCCCGGTGTTGTGCACCAGCACGCAAGCGCCGACCGACACACCCAATTCCGCTGCCGTCGACCAGCTCTTGAGGCCCACCGCGGCGGCCATCAGCTCGATCGAATCGGACTCCCAGCTCGCCACCCAGGCGAAGTCCGCGGGAAGATCCTGTTCCAATTGCAGAACCACGACGCGCATCAGGCTGTCGAGGTCCACGCGCACCGCCACCGCGCGCGCGATGTGGTTGAGCATGCTGATGCGCGCGAGCTGCGAGCGGACGTGGTGCTCCGCCTCGATGCGCTCGGTCGCGTCCTCGGCCACGCCGGCGATGCGGTAGAGCTTGCCCTCCTCGTCGGGAATCGCGAAGCCACGGTTGCGCACCCAGCGCGCGGTGCCATCGGGGCGCACGACGCGAAACTCCGTGTCGAAACTGCCACTCGTGCGCAAGGAGCGCATGGCGAGATCGGCGTGGACGCGGTCTTCCTCGAAGATGGCTTCGCTCCAGACGTCCGGCTTCATCAGGACGGCGCCGACGCGGCGGCCCCAGATCGCCTCGAAGCGCGGGCTGACGTAGAGGAAAGCGCCGGTCGTGGGGTCGACGATCCAGAAGACGTCGCGCACGTGGTTGGCGAGCAACTGGAAGCGCTGCTCGGAGAGGCGCAAGACTTCCGTGGTTTCGCGGTGGCGGCGGTCGGCGCGGCGCAGCGCCCACCAGACGCCCAGGACGGTGCAGGCCACAAGGCCCAGCATTCCCGCGGCGACACACAACGTGCCGCAGCCAGAGGTCAGGATGGTCAGGGGCATGGGCATTGTGCCTTCGAGCCTACCTGAGGGTCCGCTGCCGCGCAAACCTTCGCCTGCGCAACCGCAACACAGGGTCGCGCTTGCGTTGTGTTACCCGGCATGCATGCTGACTTCATCGCCCTGGAGGTTGCCGATGAAGCTGCTGAGCCCGCGTGCGCATGGACTTTGCGACCTCGTCCTGGTCTCGGCGCTCGTGGCGGCGCCAGCATGGCTGGGCTTTGGCCCGGCGGCGGCGCTGACGAGCCTGGCGCTGGCGGCGGTCTGGCTGGCGGTGACGCTGCTCACCTCCTCGCCGCTGGGCCTCGTGCACCAGGTGCCGCTGTCCGTGCATGGCGTGCTCGAGTTGGCCCTGTCCCTGGCGCTGGTGGTGCTGCCGTGGATCGTCGACTTCGCCCGGCACCGCAGCGCGAGAAATTTCTTCGTAATTTCAGGAGTCTTGCTGTTCGCCGTGTGGCTCTTGACCGACTACGCCACGGCGCCGCACGAGAACTCGCGTGAGGACGATGCCTCTGGGCACGTTCCCACTGCCGCCCCGCGCCATTAGGCGCCGTGCCCGCCGCAGCACCGCGGCAGTCGCGCGCCCGGTTCCCCCCAAAGGCCGTTGCCTTGCACGATCGCTGCTCGCGAAGCTTTGACACGGCTACGCCTCAAGTGGTACCTTCCTACACATCGCAATGACCAGAATCTTCTTGTGGCAAGCGTCCTTGTGGCGTGAGACCGCATGGAACCGTGTCTTTACCGTCATGCCGGAACGTCGTCGCTTCAAGCGAAGCCTGGATGCCGCACGGCCACGGGCCAGCACGCCGGAGGAGGAGCACCATGTCGCGGAGCGGTGCATACAACGGGCAAGGCCTGGCGCAGGTGCTCGCGGTCGCAGCCCTCCTGACCGGCTGCGTGGAGAACGGCTCGCTGCAGCGCTGCGACGAGGCGGCCCACCTGTCCGACTCGGCCAACTGCGGCTGCGGCGGCCCCTGCGGCGACACGAAGGTCTGCGTCCAGGGCCTGTGCACCTGCCCCGCCGGCGCAGTGCAATGCATGGGACGCTGCGAGTCGCCTTCGGGCTCCTCGTGCTTGTGCCTGGCGGGCGAACACCTGCAGGACGCGAACAACTGCGCGTGCGCCGGACCCTGCAGCTCCGGCCAGCGCTGCATCGACGGCCTGTGCCGCTGCGACGCCGCCCAGCACGCGAGCGACGCGGAGGACTGCGGCTGCACCGGCGCCAAGTGCGCGACCGGGCAGGTCTGCACCGACGGCCGCTGCGTGTGCCCGGCCGGCCTGGCGTGGTGCAGCCAACCGGGCAAATCCTCCGGTGAATTCGCATGCATGCCGGCACCTTGCTGCATCGCCGACGCGCACCTGAGCGACACCGCCAACTGCGGCTGCATGGGCCCCTGCCCGCCGGGAATCGCTTGCGCGTTGGGCTCTTGCAGCGTGTGCGACCCGCTCCAGAACGCCTCGAACTCCAAGAACTGCGGCTGCACCGGCGCGTGCAAGGCCACCGAGATCTGCGAGGCCGGCCAGTGCACGTGCAAGCCGGGCTTGTACGCCTGCTTCGCGACGGTCGGGCCCTTCGTCGGCCAGACCGTGTGCAACGCCACGCCGGCCCTGGGCGCCTGCGCGGACTGCCTGGACGCCTGCGACACGGGCCAGACCTGCAGCGTGCGCCCAGGCATGACGTTGGCCGGCTACATGATGACCGGTCAAGCGATCTTCCAGTGCTGCACGCCCACGACGGGCGGAGCGGCCACCTGCTTCTAGGAGCGTGCCATGCGTCTCTGCACCATCGCCCTGTGCGTTCTCTTGGTGCTCGAAGGCTGCGCCGCGGCCGGCCCGTGCTGCAACCAGGCACCAGGCACCTGCGGCCTGACGCTCGGCGAGCCGATGACCAACGCGCCGCCTGCGCCTCGTGGACCGCGCATCGACTACTACATCGGCCTGGCCGCGCTGACCGCCGGCGTGGCGAGCACGGCCATCGGTTCGGGCTACGCCTACAACGGCTGGCGCGAGCGCGATCAGGGCAACCACGGCGCCCGCAACAGCGCGGTGCTGCTGGACAAGGCCGATGCGAATGACGAGCGCGCCGTGGTGGGCTTCGGCATCGGCATTCCGCTGATGGTGCTGGGCGCGGTGCTGCTGTTCGTGAATCCGCCGGAGCGCGGGCCGCTGCCCAAGGTGCCGCTGCCGGCGTCCGGTCTGTTCGGCGATCCACAGCCTTCGAGCGACATCCTGCCGGGCCAGGGAGCCGCCGCCGCCGAATCCCCCGCACGGTCCGGCAAGGCGGTGACGCCATGATTGGCCGCTGGATCTTCGTGTGCGCCTGCCTCGCCCTGCTGGCGTGCAACCGCGACGTCCCGGTCGAGACCAAGGATGCCAGTTCCCTCGCGAGCAGCTGCGACGCGGCCGACTGCGTCTCGGCGCCGACTTGCGCCTTCGCCTGGGCCGACTGCGACGGCCTTGCCGCCAACGGCTGCGAGAGCCGCCTGGACACGGCGGAACACTGCGGTGCCTGCGACAGCCCTTGCACCAGCAGCGCCGACCAACCACACGTCTGCGTGGCGGGAACGTGCATCGACGCGCCCTGCCCCATCGGCTTTGTCCGCTGCGCCGCCAGCTGCGTCGCGATCGGCCTCGACGCCCGCTGCAAAGGCTGCGGCGACGATTGCACCGCCGGCAACGCCACCGGGACCAGCGGCGAGTGCTGCGTGCTCCCCGTCCAAGGCGAAGCCTCCAGCGGCTGCGTGACGTTGCCGGACGCCCTCACCGCCGCCGGCAAGGACTCCGCCCTGCAGGAACAGGCGGTCTTGCGGCTCGGCTGCCGCACCTCGGCGTGCAAGGCCGGCTGGGGCGACTGCGACCACTCGCCGGACGGCTCCTGCGAGGCGGACTTCGCCAGCGACGTGCGCCATTGCGGCAACTGCGCCACCGACTGCGTGCAGAAGGGCCAGGCCATCGGCCACGTCGTCTCGGCGACGTGCACGAACGGCCTGTGCAATTTCGGCTGCGAAAACGGCTGGATCACCTGCGGCTCGGACAGCGTCTGCGCCATCCAGCTGGGCAGCGACGCGCACTGCAAGTCCTGCGGCGACCATTGCTTGGGCGGCACGACCTGCGTCCAGGGCGCCTGCGTCTGCCCGCCGGAGAAGGTCGCCTGCCTCGCCAAGGGCGAAGTCACGTGCCAGAAGCCAGGCATCGATTTCTGCGCTGTTTGCGGCGACGTCTGCATCGCGTCCAACGCGTGCCTCGCCACCGCCGGCGGCTATGCGTGCAAGCCGTGCCCGCCCGACACCGCCTACTGCATCGCCGGCCAAGGCTGCGTGCCCACCGACCTGGCGCAGCGCTGCGGCAGCTGCGACAACAACTGCCTCGCCGGCAAGCTGCAGAACGTCAAGACGACCAGCGACGGCGTGCTCGACGTGCAATGCGCCCAGCAGGGCTTCGGCCACATCTGCGCGTATGGCTGCAAGCCCGGC
>CAIXAA010000256.1 GCA_903917305.1 uncultured Myxococcales bacterium
TGTCGCAAGCCGCCGGCACTTCGTCGGTCTGCCCGTTGCAGTTGTTGTCGATCGAGTCCGCCGGGTACTCGATGGCGCCCGGGTTGACGAACTTGTTGTAATCGTTGCAATCCGCGCAGCCGGCATAGCCATCGCCGTCGCCGTCTTCGTTGGCGTCGATGATGCCGTCGCAGTCATTGTCCTTTCCGTTCTTGCAGTTGCGCATCGCGCCCGGGTAGATCGTGATGTCGTTGTCGTCGCAGTCCTGCCCGCAGCCGCTCCAGCCGTCGCCGTCATTGTCCATGTCGTCGGTCTGACCGTTGCAATCATTGTCCTTTCCGTCGCAGACCTCGGCCGCGCCGGGGTGGATGGCGGCGTCCGCGTCGTTGCAGTCCTCGCAAGCGGGCGAGCCGTCCTGGTCGGCGTCCATCGCGTTGTCCTTCACGCCGTCGCAGTTGTTGTCCTTGCCATTCTTGCAGTTGACCGGTGCGCCGGGGTGGACGTTGGGGTCCTTGTCGTCGCAGTCGTCGCACACGTTGTAGCCGACGCCGTCCGCGTCCTGGTTCGCGTCGATGGTCCCGTCGCAGTCATTGTCCTTGCCATTCGCGCAGTAAGGCTTGGCGCCCGGGTGGATCGCCGGGTTGCTGTCGTCGCAGTCCTGTTTCGGTCCGGGGCACACGGAGTAGCCGTCCTTGTCGTTGTCGACATCGTCGGTGAAACCGTTGCAGTCGTCGTCCTTTCCGTTGCAGAACTCCGCAGCGCCCGGATGGATCTTCGGGTCCGTGTCGTCGCAATCACCTTGCGCGGGCGTGTAGCCGTCGCCGTCGCTGTCGACATTGGCGGAAGGTCCCGAGGCATCGTAGGTCGCCTTCTCCGGACCGTCCGTCCCCGCGTCGCCGGCCGTGGTCGTATCGGCGTCGCTCAAGGCGGCGCTGCCATCGCCGTCCGGCGCGGCGCTCCCGTCGGGAATTCCCTTTTGGATATCCGTGCCTGGCTCGCCCTGCGTCACGTCGCCCGAGGGGAGCTTGTAGCCGCCATTCGGCGTCCCGGTGCCGCTCGGCGTCGAGCAGCCCGCCGCCAGCAGCCCGGCCAGGATGAAAAGCCCCAGAATCCTTGCCATGTGCGGCATCCTCGTGCGTCAACGCGCCCTGCAGGAGCGTACCGGAGCCGCCTTCTGACCACAAGGTCAAGTGTCATATCCGCGACGATCAAGCGATTCTCCTTCGTGATCAACGGCTGTTGCCGCCATGGGGTACCCGCGCCCCGATGCTCGCGGCGGGGCTCGAATCGTCCGGCTCCGTCGTGTACAGTCCCGTGCGCACGCGTCGATCGTCCGCGCGCAGCGGAGCCCCATGAGCCCAGTCCCGCCGCAGCGACCGACCCGCGCGCACTTGCTGCCCGCGCGCGTCTTCGCCGTGCCGGGGTTCGACGCCCAGCCGCTGGACAGCGCCGTGCTCGCCCGGCACGCGGGCACGCTGCAGAAAGCCGAGATGCTGTCCTGCCTTGTCGATGGTCGCCCATCGGTGCGCCTGAACGCCGCCCGCGTGCTCGGCCTGCTGGCGCCGCTCACGCCCGCGGAGGCGCAGACGCTGGCCGTGGCCCTGCGCGACGGCGATCCCCTGGTGCGCCAATCTGCCGCAGAATCGCTGGCGAATGTCGACAAGCCGGCCGCTTGCGTCCCCGCCCTCCTGGACGCCGGTGCCGATGCAGTTGCTGCCGTCGCGAGTGCCGCGTCCGCGACGCTTCACGGCTACGGCACGGCGATTCTTCCGGAACTCGTGGCCTTGCTGGCCAAGGCGCCGGATTGGGTGGCTGTCCGCGTGCTGCCGCCGCTCGCGCGCCATGGCGCGGGCGTGCTGCCGCACCTGCTGCCGCTGCTCGCGCCCGGCGATCCGACCTTGCGCGCCAACGCGTTGGCGGTGCTGCACCACCTGGATCAGGCCGCGCTCCAGGACATCCTGGCGCGGCTGGCCAAGGACAAGACCGACGCTGGGGAGCTGCTGCGCGCCACGATCGCGGACGTGCTGAGCCGTCGCGAGCGGCGCGTGCAATCGACGTCGCGCGAAGCGGTCGCCTATCCGCCGGGCTTCGAAGCCGAGCTGCTGGATCGCGCCACGCTGGCCAAGCAGGGCAGCAAGATCGCTCGCGATATTCTGATTGGCGCGCTTGCCGATGGCCGCCGCGTCGTGCGCATCAACGCGTTGGAGACGCTGGCGACGCAAGGGCCGCTGCCGGCAGGCGACGTGCCGGTGGTGCGCGTGCTCTTGCGCGACGGCAGCGCGTCGGTGCGCGGTGCGGCTGCCCGCCTGATATCGCTGGGAAAACCGGTTGAAGTCGTGCTGGCGGCGCTGATCGAGGCCTGCGTCGACAAGGACGAGGCGGTGCAGCGCGACGCCGCCGCGGCGATCCAAGCCCATGGCGCGGCGGCCATGCCGACGCTGATGTCCTACCTCCGGTCGGAGGCGGCGTTTGCCGACGTGGCCGTGCTCCCGCACCTGGCTGCGCTGGGCGATACGGCCCGCTTGCCGCTGCTGACGGCGCTGCGCCATCCGGAGCCGTCCGTGCGCGCCAACGCGCTGGCCGGCCTGCTCCTGCTGGGTCACGACACGCTGACGCCGCACGTGCGCATGGTCGCGGACATGACGCGCGACCCGGCGCCGGAGGTGGCGTCGCTGGCGCGGCAGGCCCTGGGCATCCTGGCGCGTTCCAAGCCCGACGAGTCGGTGGAACGGCAGCTGCCGCATGAAGATTTTGCCGCGACGCTGATGGGCGACAGCGTCCTGGGCTCCCTGGCCAAGAAGCTGTCGGCCGACGCGCTGCTGGCGCTGGCCCGCGATGGGCGGCCGCTGGTGCGCGCGAATGCGTGGCGCGGCCTCGCGTCGATGGGCGCGCTGGACGTGGCGGGCGCGCAGCTGTCCGCCGTGGCGACCAAGGACAGTGAGCCGACGGTGCGCCACGAAGCCTGCCTCGCGCTGCGCCACGCGCCCGATGGCGCCCTGGAGCAGGCGCTGCCGGCCCTGGTGACGGCGTGTGGCGATGCGGACAAGGCGGTGCAGGCCGCGGCGCGGCAGGCCGTGTTCAGCCTGGGCGGACGCGGCGTGCCTGGCCTCATCGCGCTGTTCGGTGCCCGCGACGACCGTCTTGGCAGCACCGCGGTGCGGCTGGCGGTGGCGCTCGATGCGGACGCTGCCAAGGCCGTGGTGGCTGCGCTCGGTTCGCCGTTGCCGCTCGTGCGCGAGAACGCCCTGCGGGCGCTTGCTGGCATCGCCGGGCAACCGCTTGATTCGGCTCGCGATACCATCCTCTCCTTGCTGTCGGATTCCCACGACGGCGCGCGCGTCGCCGCGGTGCAAGCCCTGCTCGCGATGCGGCCGGCAGCGCGCCGTGGCCGCGCGGATCTGCTGGCGATCGTGCAGCAGGTCGCCAAAGCCGATCCCAGCCTCGCGGTGCGCAACGCCGCCGCGGGCGCCCTCGCCAAGCTTGCGGCGGATTGACATGCTCAGGCTCGTCGTTCTCATCTCCGGTGCGGGCAGCAACCTGCAAGCGATTCTCGATGCTTGCCAGGACGGAAGCCTGGACGCGCGCGTCGAGCTCGTCGTGTCGAGCCGTCCGGACGCGCCGGGGCTGGCGCGCGCGCACCGCTTCGGCGTGCCGACGCAGGTGTTGTCGCGCAAGGAAGTGCTCGCGCAAGGCGGAACGCGCGACGACTTCGAACGCCTGCTGATCCAGACCGTCGCCGCTGCCCGACCGGACCGCGTCGTCCTGGCCGGCTGGATGCTGCTGCTGAGCCCGCTGTTTCTCGATGCGTTTCCCGATCGCGTGATCAACCTGCACCCGGCGCTGCCCGGCGCGTTCCCGGGAACCGAA
>CAIXAA010000257.1 GCA_903917305.1 uncultured Myxococcales bacterium
ACGCGCCGCCCTGTCGGTTACTTGTAAGCGTGCGAAGCGTCGATGGCACCGCCCGCCGTCACTGTAAACTTCTGCGACGCTTTGCCAAGCTTTTCATGCCAATACATCAGCGTGTAGTCGCCGGGCGGCACATCGCCAAGCGAGAAGCGGCCTTCCTTGTCGGTCACCGCGAAGTACGGGTGCTCGAACACGGCGATCCACGCGCTCATCCACGTGTGCCCCGCGTCGCAGCCGACCTTCATCAGCCCGGGACGCGTGACCTTCTTCTTGATGACCTGACCCTTCTCGGGCAGCGCGTAGTTGAACACGTCGGACGACGGCAGGCGGATGTGCGTGTTGTGCAACACCGCGTCTTCGTTCTTGACATGCAATTCGGTGCCCACGACGAACGCCTGGACGTGCGGCTCGAAGCGGCACACGGAGTTGTCCAGCTCCGCCTTGCCGGCGGCGAGCGGCTTGCCCGCGGCGATTTTGTCAATGAACACCACGGCATTGGCCACACCTTTGGAAGGCGAGACCAGCAGCGCTTCGTCCGGCTTGTCGCTGCCGCACACCTGCGGATCCTTGATCACCGGCAGTCGCGGCGCCGGTGGCACCGGACCGAGAAAGCGCACAGTGCCCGCCAGCGTACCGCCGCCCGTCACCGGGCCGGGCGTGTAGGCCAGCGCCGGCTGCGCGAGGGCGCTCAGCGTGAGCGCGACCAGAAACGTCTTTGCGTCCATCGAACCTACCTCCATGGCCAGCGGCGCGAACTTAGGGCCCTGCCGCCGGGGGTGTCAAGCCAAGTCCTCGCCGATGCGCTGGATCTCCGCCCCGGGCCGATACGTCCGCAAGTCCAGACGCTGCATCGTGATCGCGCCCTTGATGCACGCCGTCTCGCAATCGCCGCACGACACGCAGGCCTGCGGCGCGGAGAGGTAGACGATGCCCTGGTAGCGCGCTCCGACCACGGAAAGGCAGGCGAACGGGCAGAAATCCGCGCACAAATGGCAGCCGTTGCAGAGTTCATGGTCGACGACGGGGCGCAGGCGCTGGTCGCGGGGAACGCGCGGCGCCAACCGACCCTTGGCGTCGAAGACGGCCTCCACGGGGCAGATGTCGCCGCAGACGCCGCAATCGATGCACAGCGTGGCGTCGATCGCGTACATCTCCTTGAAACGACCGGAGATCGCGGCTGTGGGACACTGCTGCGCGCACGCGCTGCACCCGTCGCAGGTCTGGCCGATGGAGAAGGACACGCACTTGCCTCGGGCCGCGCGGCGGCAGCCGTTTGACTATCGTACCAGGACGGCTCCGAACTCGCAGACTTCTCTGCAACCGCCGCAGCGGCTGCAGCGGTTGCCGTCGATGGCCATCGGGATGCCGGCGCCGAGAAGGGAAATGGCAGACGACGTGCACTGTTCGGCACAGCGCGTGCAGCCGTCGCACACGAACGGCTCGATCTCGTAGCGCACCAGGTCGCGGCAGCGGCCGGCCGGGCAGTGGCCGTGCGCGATGTGCGCCTCGTATTCACTGCGAAACCAGCGCAGCGTGGTCAAGACCGGGCCGGGCGCGGAGCGACCCAAGCCGCACGCGGAGCTGGCGCCAACGAGCTCGGCCAACGACTCCAACTGCTCGAGATCGCCTTTCTTTCCGTGGCCGGTGCAGATGCGGTCGAGGATCTCCTGCATGCGCCGGGTGCCGACGCGGCAGGCGGAGCAGCGGCCGCACGACTCGTCCTGGGAAAAGCCAACGAAATAGCGGGCTACGTCGACCATGCACGCGCTGTCATCGAGGACGACGAGGCCGCCGGAGCCCATGATGGCGCCGCTGCCGCGCAGGGCTTCGTAGTCGATGGGGGTGTCGAACAGGCTGGCGGGGAGGCAGCCGCCCGAAGGTCCGCCGATTTGCACGGCTTTGATGGGGCGGCCGCTGCGGCTGCCGCCGCCGATGGTCTCGACGACGTGGCGGATCGTGGCGCCGAGCTCGACTTCGACCATGCCGCCGCGGCGCACGTCGCCGGCCAGCGAGAAGACCTTGGTGCCGCGGTTGCCGTCGGAGCCGAGGCGGGCGTAGGCGCTCGCGCCGTTGCCGAGGATCCACGCGACGTTGGCGTAGGTCTCGACGTTGTTGATGCTGGTGGGGCGGCTC
>CAIXAA010000258.1 GCA_903917305.1 uncultured Myxococcales bacterium
ACCTGCACCAGAGCTGGCAGCACGATCCGGCGACGACGGCGACGGTGTCGTGGGCGACGAATGCCAAGGATCTCAAAGCCTACACGCCGAAAGTCTGGTACGCGACCGAGGCGGCGAGTGGCGCGGACGGCGCGGCCATGCCGTATGCGGCGGCGTGGACGGCCCTGGGTGCGGGCGAATTGTATGTCGAGGGAATGGATGACGGATCCGGCGATCCAATGCCGACCTACGTGACCTGGACCGTGGAACTGACCGGATTGCAGCCCGACACCGCGTACGTCTTCCGTGCTGGCACATGGACCGATTTCGACAGCAAAGCAGGCACTTTCACCGCGCCACAGCTCTCCGACATCGGCCAATTCCGCACCGCACCCGTCGCCGGCACGCGCAAGCCGTTCAGCGTAGTCCTCGCCGGCGACAGCCGCGGCGGCACCAAGGGCATTGTCGACAACGCCGCGCGCCTCGCCGCCATTGACGCCAACTTCTGGATCTTCAATGGCGATTTCACCAACTTCGGCTTGCAGTCGGAGTGGGATGCCTGGCTCGGCGCGATGCAGCCGATCTTGAAGCAGCGGCCGCTGATGCCAGTGCAGGGAAACCACGAGGTGTTCGCCGACATGTACTATGCCCAGTTCGCGCTGCCGATCATGGCTGGGCTGCCGACGGACTACTACGAGCACGGATGGTCCTTGAATTACGGCAATGTGCACTTCGTCGGGCTCGATTCCAACACCGACTCGACGGTGCAGGATCAGGTGCCGTGGCTCGGCGCGGATCTGGAGGCGGCGCGCAACGATCCGAACATCGACTGGATTATCGCGATGATGCATCACCCGGCGTACTCGGCGTGCACGAACCATGGCTCGACGGACCGCGTGCAGAAGCTGTGGGTGCCGCTCTTTGAGAAGTACAATGTCGACCTGGTGTTTGCCGGCCACGACCACGACTATGAGCGCACGGCGCCGATCCGCGCCGGCAAGACGGTCGATCCGGGCGTCGGGCCTGTCTACATCGTCGCGGGCGGTTTCTACTCGCCGGGCTACACCAACGGCAAGGACTGGTGGACCGCGGTGTCCTCGAACGGCGACAAGAGCGATTACGTGCACTTGACGATCGACGGCAAGAAGTTGTCGCTCAAGGCGTATTCCGGCGATGGCAACGAAGTGCTCGACGACTTCGCGATGACGAGGCCGTGAGGCGTCTCGCGCTGGCGCTGGGCCTGGCGGGTTGCGCGGCGCAGACTGGCGCGCCGATTCCCGATGCACGCTGGGATGTTGCCGAAGAAGCTCATGTCGAGATGTCTGCAGATACTCCGGTCGAAGCCGCAGCCGACCCGCACGACGCCAGCGACGTGCTGTGCGACATCGACTGCGAGGACGGCAATCCCTGCACGAACGACTTGTGCATCGCCGGTCTTGGCTGCGCGCACATTCCACGCGCCGGCCCTTGCGACGATGGCAATCCGTGTACTGCAAAGGATGTATGCGCGGCGGCAGTCTGTGCTGGCGCGCCCCAGCCTGGCTGTCACTGACGACGATGGAGGCAACTTCGGTGCCAAGGAGCGCCGAGGCGCCCGTCGCATCGCGCGACTCCACGCCGGCACGTGCGCAAGCATCAGGTCGCGTGCGCGCCAGTTCCCAATCCTGACGACAAAGCCGGCCGCCTCCTGCGCGGGCGGCACCGACTGTTTGCGGGAACGTCACGTGGACGTCACACAGACACGCCAGGATACTTCCGGTGCGACCACATCCAAACCTGTCCATCCACGCGGACACGCCTCGATGGCTGAGGCGCTCCACCGATCAAGGAGAATCCCAGTGAAGCTCAAACACCTCGCGATGCTGCTGTTCACAGTGACGGTCGGCCTGACGGCACGCACGGCGCATGCCGGCGGCACGGTCACCGTCAAGGGCTCGGACACCATGGTCATCCTCGGCCAGCGTTGGGCTGAGGAGTTCATGAAGGCCCATCCGGACACGACAATCCAGGTCACGGGCGGCGGCTCGGGTACCGGCATCAGTGCCCTCATCAACGGCACGACCGAGATCTGCCAAGCGTCGCGGCCGATGAAGCCGGCCGAGCGGGAGCAGATCAAGGCCAAGTACGCCTCCGACGTCATCGAGATTCCGGTGGCCATGGATGGTCTGTCGGTCTACCTGCACGCCAGCAACAAAATCAGCGAGTTGACCATGGCGCAACTCAAGGGCATCTTCACGGGAAAGATCACAGACTGGCAGGAAGTCGGCGGCGCGCCCGGCAAGATCACGGTCTATTCGCGCGAGAACAGCTCCGGCACCTACGTGTTCTTCAAGGAACACGTGCTCGAGGGCGCCGACTACACGCCGCGCGCACAATCGCTGCCCGGCACTGCCGCGGTCGTCAATGCCGTCGCCCGGGACAAGAGCGGCATCGGCTACGGCGGCGAGGCCTACGCCAAGGGGATCAAGATCCCGAAGGTCAAGAAGGACGCGGCGTCGCCGGGCATTGCTCCGAGCCTCGCGACCGTACAGTCCGGCACGTACCCCCTCGCGCGCAACCTGTTCTTCTACACGCGCACCAAACCCGCTGGCGACATCAAGACGTTCGTCGACTGGGTCCTTGGCCCCGCCGGTCAGGCAATGGCCCAAAAGGTCGGCTACTTCCCGGTGCACTAGCTCCCGCGTTGCTTCGCGCCGTGGGTGGATCGAGGCTTCGGTCCGCCCGCGGTGCATTCGAGGTCTTCGATGCCCGACACGGCTTCTGAGTCCGCAACCATCGAGGCGCGCCCACCTTCGGGACTTGGGTTCGCGTTCTCGCCGCGGCGCCAGTTGCCCGCGACGCCCCATGTCCGTTCGCTGCCCACTCGCACACCGCCGCGCTGGCACCGGCCGGTCGAGTGGGTCGTGCGCGGGATGGCCGCGGCCGCGATCCTCGCAATCATTCTGATCTTTGCCTTTCTCGTGCGCTCGGCATTGCCGCTGTGGACGTCCTCTGAAGCGCGCAAGGAAGTGACGCAGACGCAGATGTGGTTCGCCCAGACCTGGCCCGGCTATGACGCGGCCGAACACGTCTGGCAGCCGGTGTCCGACACCCCGAAGTACGGCATCTGGCCGCTGCTCACCGGCACGCTGAAGGTTTCGCTGATGGCGATGTTGCTGGCGGGCCCCCTCGGCGTGCTCGCCGCCATCTACGTCGCCTGCTACGCCCGGCCCAAGGTGCGCGAAGTGGTCAAACCGGCGATCGAGCTTCTGGCCGGCATTCCCTCGGTCGTCTTGGGCTTCTTTGCTCTCATCGTGCTGGCAACCTGGATGCAGACGCTGCTGGGCGTCGAGTCGCGCCTGAACGGAATTGTCGCGGGCGTTGCGCTGGCGTTGGCCGTCGTGCCGGTCGTCTTCACGCTGTCCGAGGAGGCCTTGCGCGCCGTGCCGCAGGGCTACGTCGAGGCGTCGCAGGCGCTTGGCGCGGCGAAGTGGCAGACCATCTGGCACGTCATGCTGCCGACCGCTGCGCCCGGCATCGCGACGGCCATGGCGCTCGGTCTCGGGCGTGCCGTCGGCGAGACGATGATCGTGCTCATGGCCTCCGGCAACGCCGCGATCCTGTCCTGGAACCCCGCGGACTCGGTGCGCACGCTCTCGGCCACCATTGCCGCCGAGCTGGGCGAGGTCGTGTCCGGCAGCCCGCACTACGCCGTGCTCTTCTACCTGGGCCTCGTGCTGTTCGCCTTTACCTTTGCCATCAACGCCGTCGCCGCGCACTGGATCGAGCGGCAGAAAGACCGCGTCGCCGGGAGGGCCTGATGAGCGCTCGCTTGCTGCGTGCCCGCATGGGCGATTGGACGCTGGGCACGGCAGCCGCGCTGGCGACGCTGCTGCTGCTGGTCGCTCTCCTGCTCATCCTCGGCGATGTCGGCGTGCACGGAGCGCCGCGGTTGTCCTGGGCCTTTCTGTCGCAGGCACCGCGCGAAGGCATGATGGAAGGCGGCATCCTGCCAGCCATCGTCGGGACGGCGATGCTCGTCGTGCTCATGACCGCGGCGAGCGTGCCGGTGGGCGTGGCGACCGCGATCTACCTGCACGAGTACGCGGCGCCGGATTCGCGCTGGGCGCGCCTCGTGCGCCTGGGCGTGCAAAACCTCGCTGGCGTGCCCTCGATCGTCTTCGGCCTCTTTGGCCTGGGTTTCTTCGTGCAGTTCCTCGGCACCGGCATGGACACCCTGTTCCACGACGGCAAGCTCGTCTGGGGCCAGCCGGGGCTCCTGTGGGGCGCGCTGACCCTGGCGACCTTGACCTTGCCGACGACAATTGTCGCCACCGAAGAGGCTTTGCGAGCCATTCCGCCCGCCCAGCGGGAAGCCGCCTACGCGCTGGGCTCATCGCGCTTCGAGGTGGTCACGCGGCTGCTGCTGCCCCAAGCCATGCCCGGCATCCTGACTGGCGCCATCCTGGCGGTCAGCCGCGGCGCCGGCGAAGTGGCACCCATCCTGTTCACGGGCGCGGCCTACTTCCTGCCCAAGCTGCCCCACGACCTGCACAGCCAGTTCATGCACCTGGGCTACCACGTCTATGTCATGTCAACGCAATCCGCAGATGTCGATGCATCGGCACCGATCCTCTACGCGACAGTCGCGGTGCTGCTGGGCCTGACCTTTGCGCTCAACCTGGCTGCAGTGCTGCTGCGGGCGCGCATGCGGCGAGCCTGAATTCAGGGAATCGCGTCCTCGTCAGGCGCTTCGGCGAAGCGGTAGCCGACGCCGCGCACGGTTTGGATCCAAGCGCCAGCTGCGCCACACTTGTCGCGCATGCGCTTGACGTGGGCGTCGACCGTGCGATCGGTGATGTCGCTTCCGCCTTGCGCCCACACGCCGTCGAGCAGTTGCTGGCGCGACTGCACGCGTCCGCGCCGCGACATCAAGAAGGCCAGCAATCTCATCTCGATGGTCGTCAGCGGTAGCGGAACATCGTCCAGCCAGGCGGTGTGCGACGGCACGTCGACGCGGAAGGGGCCAGCAACCTGCATCCCATCGGACTCCTTGATGTTCTCGACGCGGCGGAGCAACGCTTTGATTCGCAAGGACAGTTCGCGCACGGAATAGGGTTTCACGACATAGTCATCGGCGCCGATCTCAAAACCGACGACGCGGTCGATTTCTTCGCCGCGCGCCGTCGCCATGAGAATCGGCAAGTTGCGCGTGCGGCTGTCGGAGCGCATGCGGCGGCAGACCTCAAGACCGCCGAGGTCGGGCAGCATCAGGTCCAGGACCACTGCGTCGAACGGCAATGGGCCGGATGTCGCCTCCAGGGCTGCGCGGCCGGTTGCCGCAATCGTGACGTCAAAACCTTCGCGTTTCAGGCCATAGGCCACCGTTCGCGCGAGATCCGGTTCATCCTCGACGAGCAGGACACGCGGCGCCATGGCTCACTCCTCCCCGGCGTTGCCCAGAGACACGGCGCGCAGCCCCGCGTGCTCGCAAGCCAAAAGCGCCCTTCGCACCGGGCCGAAGCGCACACCGGCGCCCGGCGTCACGAATACGGGTTGATCCTGATCGAGCGCCGCCAGTGCACGCAACCGCCACGCCAAGTCCGGGCGCTGCACCTCCTGCCCGTTCAGCCGCACCATGCCCAGCGCACCGACTTGCAGTTCCACGGGCGGCCGATGGATCCGGTTCGTGCCGGCCTGGGCGCACGCCGTCAGGCTGGCCAGTACGACCGCGAGCGCAACGGTCCTTGCGATACTGCGCTCTTGCGTCCTGTTCATGGACTACCTCCGATTTTCGTTGCCAAGAGCATGCCAACACCGCGTGGCAGCCCGATGGCCGTCCTGTAACGATCTCGCGACGGGGCACAAAGGCAGCGCCGTGACGCCCGTGCAACAGTTTCATGACAGCAAACTTGAGTATTTCAAATAACTTGCAATCAGTCGGCGTCGAACGGACCCTATCCTCAGCCGCCCTGGACGGCGGCGCGGAGCAAAGATGCGCATCCTGTACGGCGTCGCGGGCGAAGGCTTGGGCCACGCCATACGGTCCCAGGCAGTGCTCGAACATCTGGTGGCTTGCGGCCACGAGGTCGCGGTGATGGCGAGCGGCCGGGCCTACGAAGTACTCGCCAAGCGCTTCGCAAATGTCCACAGGATCCAAGGACTTTTCCTAGCCTATGACCAGGAGCGGATGTCCGTCGGCCGCACGCTGCTCGGCAATGCGCTGCAGCTCGTGCCGGGGTTGCGCCACAACCTGAGCGTGTCCATGGACCTTGCCACGGGCACCGGTGGCGGCGTGCACGCCATGGCGCCCAGCCGTGACCTCGTGCAGCGCCTGCCGTTTGCGCCCGACATCGTGCTGACCGACTTCGAGACCTGGAGCCTGCTCTACGCCCACGTCAGCGGCGTGCCGGTCGTCAGCATCGACAACCTGCAGGTCATCCACCGTTGCAAGCAGCCGAAAGACATCCTCAAAGGCCAGCGCAAGGCATTCGAGCTGGCCCGCACCGTGGTGCGCGCCAAGCTGCCGGGCGCGGATCACTATGTCGTCACTTCGTTTTTTCCAGCCAAGGTGCGCAAGAAGAACACGACCGTCGTGCCGCCGGTGCTTCGCTCCAGCGTGCTGGAGGCCAAGTGTACGCGCGGCGAACATGTCCTCGTCTACCGCTCCGGCGGGGATGATGGTCGACTGGAGGACGTGCTGCGCGCCTTCCCCGACACCGAATTCCGCATCTACGGCGCGCCTCAAGGCCGCGAGCGCGAAGTGCGGGTGGACAATCTGCTGTACCGGCCCGTGTCAGAAGAGCAGTTCGTCGCGGATCTGGCCTCCTCGCGCGCCGTCATCGCGGGCGGCGGCTTCACGCTGATGTCGGAGGCGATCTACTTGGGAAAGCCCATGCTTTCCGTGCCGATTCCGGGACACTTCGAGCAGAACATGAACGCGCGCTGGTTCGAACGGCTCGGCTACGGCCTGCAGACCGAGAAGTTGCGCAAGCGCGACGTGCGCCAACTCCTTGAACAAGGCGACGAATTTGCCAACGCCCTGCGCGACCACCGCCAGTACGGCAACGCGGACGCCTTCGAGGTGATCAGCGATGTGATCGAGCGGCTGGTCCGGTAGCAGATCGGCAGACGGACATGCCGCCGTCGTGACGCCCCCCGCTGCCCAGACTACAATCGCCAACCATGGACATCGTCGACGCCACCCAAGAATACGAGGACTGGCTGGCCGCCGCGCTGGGCGCGCCCCTCGATTCCGCGGATCTCGACTACAAGCACCGGCTCCTGGCGGATCCCGTCGACCCGTTTCCGTTCTTCCGCGGCACCTATTATCGCTGGGCGCAGCACTGGTTGGAGAGTGCCGGACCGCTGGCGGAGGCTCCGCGCGTCCTCGCAGTCGGCGATCTGCACGTCGAGAACTTCGGTACCTGGCGCGACGCGGACGGCCGCTTGTGTTGGGGTGTCAATGACTTCGACGAAGCCGACCAACTGCCCTACACGAACGACCTCGTGCGGCTGGCGGCGAGCGTCCGGTTCGCCCGGCGGAGCGAGGCGCTGGACCTGAAGCTCCGCGATGTGTGCTCGGCGATTCTGGACGGCTACGCACGAGGCATGGTGGCGGGCGGCGAGCCGTTTGTCCTTGAAGAGCAGCACCCGCACCTTCGGGCCATGGCAATGGCGGCGGACCGAGAGCCGCTGGCGTTCTGGGAGAAGATGAACAAGCTGCTGCGACGCCCGGAGGCGGACCCGCCCCGGGACGCGCGGGAGGCACTGGACGAAGTCATGCCGGCGCGCGGGCTTGCCATCGCGTACCGGGCTCGGCCCCGGGCTGGCGTCGGCAGCCTCGGCCGGGCGCGCTATGTCGCTCTGGCGCAGTGGGCCGGCGGCGCGGTCTGCCGCGAAGCGAAGGCTGCAGCTCCGCCAGCAAGTGCTTGGGCTGCCGGGATTACTGCCCACAACCAGGCAGCAGCGGCCACGAGTCGCGCGATACGAGCTGCGGACCCGTTCTACCGCCCGGGCGCCGGCTGGGTCGCGCGCCGGCTTGCGCCGCGGTCGTCGCGCATCGAATTGAGTAATTTGAGCGCTGCCGACGCCGGGCAAGTCTTGACCGCGATGGGAGCCGAAGTGGCAAATGTCCACCTTGGAACGCCTGGGGCTGCGGCTGCGGTATTGGCCGATCTTGCAGCGCAACCAGCCGGTTGGCTCGCAGACGCGGCGCGGTCGCTCAGCCGTCCGCTGGAGGCGGACTGGCTGGCATGGCGCGCGGCGAAACGCTAGGCAGCGAGGTCATCCCCGACAGGTTCGGCGCTCAAGCCAACCGCCAGCGGAGCAGGCCGTCCAAGGACGATGCCCTCGCTGCGCGCCACAACAGCAGTCGCAACACAATTCCCAAGTAGATTCACTGCAGTTCTGGCCATGTCCATGAACTCGTCCACGCCCATGATGAGCGCCAGGCCTTCGAGCGGCAGGCCGAAAGACACGAGCGTTCCGGACAGCACGACGATCGAGGCACGCGGCACCGCAGCGACGCCTTTGGTAGTCAGCATGAGCGTGAGCATCATCAGGAGCTGGCGCCCGAAAGACAGCTCGATGCCGGCGACTTGCGAAATGAAGACAGCGGCAAGCGCGAGGTAGAGCGTTGATCCGTCGAGGTTGAAGCTGTAGCCGAGCGGGAGCACGAAGCTGGAGATCCGCCTGGGGACGCCGAAATCCTCCAAGGACTTCATCGCGAGCGGATAGGCCGACTCGCTCGATGTCGTGGCGAAAGCCAGCAAGATGGCGTCCTTGACCTGCCGGAAGAAGGCGATGGGCGGGATGCGGTAGAAGCGCAGCACTGGGACGAGGACGCAGAGGACGAAGATGACGAGAGCAAAGTAAAGCGTTCCAACGAGTTTCATCATCGGGAAGATGACCTGCCAGCCGTGCTCGGACACGCTCGACGCCATGGCCGCGCCGACGCCCAGCGGCGCGAGGTACATCACGTAGCCGGTGAAGCGAAACATGATTTCGGATAGGCCCTCGCAGAAGGCCACGACGGGGCGCGCCTTTTCGCCGACGGCCAGCGCGGCCAGGGCGAAGATCGATGAGAAGATGACGATTTGAAGGACATCGCCGCGCACGACGGCGTCGGCGATGTTGGTGGGAAGCAGGTGGTCGACGAAGCCGGAGAAGCTGACGGTGTGGCCCGCGGCGTCGGCTGCGGCTTGCGGCAGGTGGGCGCCCGCGTGCAAACCATCGCCGGGCCTGAAGAAATTGACGGCACCCAGGCCGATGAACAGCGCGACGGTCGTGACGACTTCGAAGTAGATGAGCGCGCGCAGGCCCATCTTGCCGAGTTCCTTGAAGCTTCCCGCGCCCGCGATGCCCGAGACGAGCGTCGAGAAGATCAGGGGCGCGATGATGCACTTGACGCCGTTCAGGAACAGTCCACGGAACGGCTTGATGGCGGGCG
>CAIXAA010000259.1 GCA_903917305.1 uncultured Myxococcales bacterium
CGCGTGGACGGCGTGGTCGTCGACCAGCTCGGCGCCAAGGTCCTGCCGTCGCAGGAGATCACCCTGGATGGCCGGGCCCAGCAGGAGCAGGACGGCCGCGTCACGATTTTGCTAAACAAACCCGTGGGCTTTGTCTCGACGCAGCCGGAGAAGGGCTACCGCGAGGCGCTCGAGCTCATCGTGCCGCAGAACCAGGACTGCACCTTTCCCGGACCGCTGCTGCGGCCGGAGCACCTGCGCGGCCTGAGCGCTGCCGGCCGCCTCGACATCGAGTCCAAGGGCCTGCTGGTCTTCACGCAGGACGGTCGCGTCGCGCGGCAGCTGATCGGCGAAACCAGCGATACGGAAAAGGAATACCTGGTGCGCGTCGAGGGGGATCCGGCGCCGGACGCGCTGCAGCGGCTGCGGCACGGTCTGTGGCTCGACGGCAAGGCGCTCAAGCCGGCGGAGGTCGAGTGGCTGAACCACGACCAGCTGCGCTTCGTGCTCCACGAAGGGAAGAAGCGCCAGATTCGGCGGATGTGCGAGGCGGTCGGCCTGCGCGTGCTCGGCCTCAAGCGCGTGCGCATCGGCAACGTGCGGCTGGGTAAGCTGGAGGAAGGCAGGTGGCGCTTCCTGCGCCCCGGCGAGCGGTTTGGCTCAAAAGTGTAAGTCCCTTGCTGTCTGGCGCCTTCGCCGCTACCTTGAAGCAAGTGAACGCAGCAACTGCCGAATGGAGCGCTGGTGAGCAAACGAACCGATCCCTGCCGCAAGCGACCCGCGGAGATCCTCGCGGATCTGCTCGAAGGCCATCGGCAGGCGGCGCTGGAAGGGCCGGCGCAAGCGCGCAAATACTTGGAGCGCGTGATCGACGGCAACAAGAGCCTGCCCAACGCCTCGAAGTTCTTCGTCTATGATTTGCTTGCGGAAGCATGCGCGAAGACTGGCGCGGAGGAGCGGCGCGACGAGGCGGTGGCGCAGGCGCTCCGCTACCTGCCCTTCGCCCAAGAAGATGCGCCGCGCGAGTGCAAGGCGTACCTGCCGGAGATCCGCTGCTTCGAGCGCGGGATCGCCGCCGCCGTCGATGGCGGTGAGTTCGAGCAAGCCCTGACATTGTGTGAGCAAGCGGTGGCGCTCGGCCTCGGCCGGGCGTATGAAGCCAAAGCACAGAGCATTCGCCGGTTGGTGTAGGAACGACCTCTCTCGGCCACCGACATACGAGGCAAAGATGAAGCAGATGTTCATTCGTTTGGCGGGGATCGCGTTGGCGGCATGGCTGGTCGCGGCATGCTCCAGTGGCCCGGACGTGGCGGTGATCGGCAAGGCGCTGCCCGATCTCGGCGGCGGCAAGGATCTGAAGATCAGCGATGTGGAAGACGTCGAGCAGGACGTCGCCATCGGCACCGACGATGTGGTCGCCGCGCCGGACGTGCAGCCGGAAGACATCGCCATCGTGCCGGATGTGCCTGTGATTGTGGATGTTCCGCCGGTCGTCGACGTGCCGAGCAAGCCGGACGTTGCGCCGGACGTGCCGGCCAAGCCGGACGTCGTGGTCAAGCCGGACGTCGGCCCCGATCCGTGCGTCAAGGCCTTCACCGACTTCGAGGCAGCCAAGGCCAAGGCCCTGTCCTGCAGCACACCGTTTGACTGCATCGAGCCCGTCAAGTCGTCGGTCGGTTGCAACTGCCAGATTCGGGTGAGCGATCAGTCCTTCGACTACCAGGCGATGAGCGACGTGGATGCCAACTTCGCCAAGTTGGGCTGCAAGATCTCCTGCCCGCCGGGTCCGTGCCCGGACTTCACGCAGGAGGTCGGCGTTTGCAAGAACACGAAATGCCAGACGATCAACGCGCCGTGCAAGGACCTGGAGACCTACGCGACCGCAGCGATTGCCGAGGGCATCAAGTGCACGGCGGACGCCGACTGCAATTTCAAGGCGTCGGTCACGCTCGGCTGCGGCTGCCCGGCGTACATGAACGGCAACACGATTGGACCCGCCAAGCCGTTGTTCCTCTACGTGACGATGCTGGAAAATGCCTACAAGGCGAAGGCTTGCACCTCCACGACCGCTTGCGACTGCTTCGACCCGCAGAGCGCCAAGTGCATCGACGGCCTGTGCGTCGGCCAGCCGTAGCCGCACCGCGAAGCTTGAAGTCCCCGCGCGATGATGCTGGACTAGAAGGCCCTCGCCCCTCCGGCCCAGCCTTCGAGCCAGCATGAGCCCATCCCCCCGCTCCCACGACCACGCACGCGGGTTCATCGTTGCCATCGGCGGCGCGGAAGACAAGGGCGAAGACGGGGCAATCTTGCGCCGTTTCGTCGACTTGTGCGGCGGCACCAAGGCCCGCATCGCCATCATCCCCACCGCATCGGAGCTGGCCACCACCGGCGGCCGCTACGAGCAGATCTTCCGCAGTTTGGGCGTCCTGGAAGCAC
>CAIXAA010000260.1 GCA_903917305.1 uncultured Myxococcales bacterium
CAAGGGCGACTGCCAGGCTTCGGTGTGCGACGGCAGCGGCGCCATCACCGAGACCGCCGACACGAGCGACATCCCGGCCGACGACGGCAACCAGTGCACCGGCGAGGCGTGCCTGGGCAGCGTGCCGGTGCACCCGCCGCTCGGCGTCACGGCGGCGTGCAGCCAGAGCGACGGCTCGCGATGCGACGGCAACGGCAGCTGCGTGCAGTGCATTGCCGCGAGCGATTGCGGCATCGACAACGCCTGCCAGACGTGGAGCTGCACGTTGGGCATGTGCGGCGTGCAGAACGCGACGGCGGCGACGCCGGTCGGCCCGCAAGTCACGGGCGATTGCCTGCAGGTGCAGTGCAACGGCTTTGGCGCCATCGTGACCGTGGCGCTGAACACGGACACGCCGCCGGACGACGGCAACCAGTGCACGGCCGAGACGTGCGCGGCTGGCGTGCCGCAGCATCCGGTCCTGTCGCAGGGCTCGGCGTGCGCGCAGAACAGCGGCAAGGAGTGCAATGCCAATGGCGTTTGCGTGCAGTGCCTTGTCGCCAGCGAGTGCGGCACGGACGGGTTGTGCTTGGCCCACACCTGCAGCAGCGGCAGCTGCGGCATCACACTGACGGCCGCCGGCACGCCGGTGGGCACGCAAGTTCCCAACGATTGTCAGCAAGTGCAGTGCAACGCCTCGGGCGGCACCCAGACCGTCGCCAACAACACCGACGTGCCACTCGACGACGGCAACCCGTGCACGAGCGAGACGTGCGTCGCGGGCGTCCCCAGCCACCCGAACGTCATCGATGGCACGGCGTGCACCGGCGGCACTTGCCAGGGCGGCACGTGTGTGCCCGCGCCCACCGGCGAAACGGACCTCGTGGTCGTGCGCGTCGGCGACGGTGCGGCCGGTTTGACCAGCGCCGCCGCGTTGGTCAACCTCGTCGACTACAAGCTGGACGGCACGTGGTCCGGCGAGCTCAAGCTGCCCGTCGCGGTGGGCAGCGGCACCGTGCCCAACCCCTTGACCTTGGCCGGCAGCGCGACGTCTGAGGGCGCGCTGGCGCGCTCCTTCGACGGACATCACCTCACGCTGGCTGGCTACGCCGCAGCGCCGGGAACGGCGGCGGTCAATGCCACGACGTCGGGCGCGACCAACCGCGTCATCGGCCTCATCGGCAACAACAGCGACATCACCAAGGCCAGCATCGACACCACGACCGCCATGACGACGGCCTTTTCCGCTGTCAGCGTGCGCGGCGCAACCTCGAATGATGGCAGCGGCTTCTGGGTTTCCGGCAATGGATCGGTCAGCACGGGAGGCATCTGGTACATCGCAGCGGGAACCGTCGGCATCGGCACGCAACTGCTCAACTCGCCGGCCAATGCGCGTTGGCCCGGAATCTTTGGCCCCGTGGCGCAGCCGCAGCTCTTCTTCTCTTCCACTTCGACGACCGTGACGCAGGTCGGCCCCGACCTGCCCAAGACGAGCGCCTCCGCCATCGCGCTGACCGGCTTGCCGGTGTCCGGCGGCTCTCCCTACGGCTTTGCCCTGCTCGACCGCGATGGCAATGGCAGCTTGGAGACGCTTTACATCGCGGACGACGGCAGCTTCGCCAATGGCGGCGGCGTGCAGAAGTGGACCTACAACACCACGCAGGCCAAGTGGTTGCACACGACCACCTTCACCAACGGCCTGACCGTCGGCTGCCGCGGCTTGACCGCCTGGATTACGGGCAGCAACGCGACGATCGCCGCGACGACCAACGACAACAAGCTCGTCCTGATCGTCGACGACGGCAGCGCAACCCCCCTCTTCTCCACACTCGCCACCGCCCCCACCAACACCGCCTTCCGCGGCGTCGCGCTCAAGCCGAAATGACCGAGCCCGTGCGCGCTTCCAAGTGGGGCCGCCCGCTGCTGCTGGCCCTGCTGGCCGTGGCACTGGCGCTGGTCGTGGCGCGGCTGCTGGGCGGCCATGTCCCCGACGCGGCGCTGTGGGCGACGCTGATCGTATTGCAGATCGCGGTGTTCGTGGGTGTGCGCTTCCCGGCGCTGGGCATGTTCGCGCGGCCGATCCTGGCGGGGCAGGTGCAGCAGCCCGTCGTGGCGCTGACCTTCGATGACGGGCCGCACCCGCAGCACACGCGCCACGTGCTCGACCTGCTGGCGGCGAGCGGGCACCGCGCGACGTTCTTCGTCATCGGCCAGCGCGCGCAGGAACAGCCTGAACTGCTGACGCAAATCGTCGAGGAAGGGCACGGGCTGGGCAACCACACGTGGCGGCACTCCTACCTGACGCCCGCGCTGCCGGCGCGCCGGCTGGAGGCGGAGCTGCGCCGCACCGGCGAGCTTCTGGCGCAGTTTTGCGGCCATGCGCCGCGCTGGTTCCGGCCGCCGGTGGGGCTGGTGTCGCCGCCGGTGGGGCTGGCGGCGGCGCGCGCCGGGCTCGAAGTGGTCATCTGGACCGAGACGGCGCGCGACGGCGTGGCCTGGGCCGATGCCGGCAAGGGCCTGGAGCGTCTACGCAAACATCTGAAACCAGGCGCGATCCTCGTGCTGCACGACGGCGTGCACACCGCCCCAGGGCAGCAGCCCGCGGTCTACGCCCTGCTGCCGCGCCTGCTGGCGGAGCTGGAGGCGCGCGGCCTGCGCTCGGTCACGCTCGATGCGCTGCTGGGGGGAAAGTAGCGTGACGATGGCAGTCTTGCCGCCCGGCGCCAGCCGCTTGCTCGCCCGCGTGCAGCCCGTCGCGGCCGCGCCCGGCACCCTGCTCCCGGTGGGCGTCGAAGTCTGGCACCTGGACTTGAATGCCTGCGCGGACTTGCAAAGCGAGGCGCGCGACCTGCTCGACGACGCCGACCGCCGCGCCGCCGATCGCTTCACGCGCCCCGCCTCGCGCATTCGGCAGCAACTGACGCACGCAGCGCTGCGCTGCCTGCTGGCGCGGCACCTGGGCACCCAGCCCGGCTTGCTGCGCTTCCAAGTGGGGCCCCACGGCAAACCCGAGCTCGATCCCAAGCGCGACCTGCGCTTTTCGCTGTCGCACAGCGGCACGGACGCGCTCGTTGCGCTGGCTTGGGGGCGCGAAGTCGGCGTCGACCTGGAGCGGATCCGCCCGCGCCGCAGCCTCGAACAGCTGGCGATGACATGCTTTTCGCCGGTCGAGCTCGCCGCGTGGCTGGCCGTCCCGGCGGCGGATCGCCTGCGCGGCTTCTACCGCTTCTGGGCCTGCAAGGAAGCGCTCATCAAGGCTTGGGCCTTGGGGCTGGCGGCTGGGCTGCAGCGCTTCGACGTCGCGCTCGCGCCGCAAACGGCGCCGCAGTTGGCCCGCGCCGACGTGCCCGCCGCGCCGCCCGGGGATTGGGTGCTGCGCGAACTCCAGGGTCCAGCGGGCTACGCCGCCGCGCTGGCCGTGCAGCAGCTGGGCAGTCCCTGACGCGCAAGCCGCCGCTGCGCATGGACAAGCCCCACGCCCACGCTTTACGCCGCCGCGTCCTTCCGGTAGAACCCGCAGCGGCCGGGTGCCAGGTGCCCGTTGCCCTCGCGTGCTGCGAACGCCCGGAGCGGTGTGCCCCATGTTGCGCTTTGTGTCCACACCGTTGCGCCTCGTTGACCAGACCTTCCGCGTCCTCCTGACCACCTTTGCCTTCACCTTCTTCTACTGCGGCGGCTCGGTGCTCTCGTGGTTGCGCCTACCCATCGGCTGGCTCGGCGGCGGCTCGCGCATCGAGCGCATCCGCCGCTGCCAGCGCATCGTCCAGAACGGCTTTGTCTTCTTCCACGATTTCATGCGCGTCGGCCGGCTCATCGGCTTCGACCCGCGCAAGGTCGGCCTGCGCTTGCCGCCCGGGCCCTGCGTCCTGGTCGCCAACCATCCCACGCTCGTCGATGTCACGGCGATCATCGCCACGGTCGGCAACTTGTCGTGTGTCGTCAAGCGCATCCTGTTCTTCAGCCCCACGCTCGGCCCCTTGCTGCGGTTCTGCTGGCACATCAACAGCGGCGCCGGCGATGCCACGGCGGGCGCGGCGGTGATGGTGGAGTCGTTGCAGCGCTTGCGCTCCGGCATGACCGTCCTCATCTTCCCGGAGGGCACGCGATCGCCAGAGGGCGGCCTGCGGGCTTTCAACCGGGGCGCTTTTGAGATAGCCTCGCGCGCGGATGTACCGGTCGTGCCGGTGTTCCTGAGCTGTCATCCTGCCATGTTGTCCAAGGAGGCGCCCTGGTACCGGGCGCCCGCCATCCCTGCCCAGTACCACATGATTCAGCTGCCGACGCTGGATCCGAAGCGCTGGAACGGCGACAGCCGGGCGATGGCGGCCGACGTGCAGGCGCTGTACCAGCTGTGCTTGGAAGGCAAGGCCCCAGCAGCACGGGGACCGCGGGAGCCGAAGCCGAGAGTGGAGCTGGCCAAGGCCGTCGGAGCTTGAGCCGGAAGACCTGGATGTGTGGCCGGTCGTGTGCAGCGGCCTTTGCACCTCGAAAGGCGAGGGAGAGACGAGTCGATGGTTGAATTGATCAAGGAATTGAAAGAACTGATTGTCGAGTCCCTGATGCTCGAAGACGTGGTGCCGGCCGACATCGTGACCGACGACCCGCTCTTTGGCTCCGGACTCGGCCTGGACTCGATCGACGCGCTCGAGCTGTCCATGGCCATCCACAAGCGCTACGGCGTGCGCATCGCCGCCGACGACGAGAAGAACCGCGAGATCTTTCGCTCCGTCGGCTCGCTGGCGACCTTCATCGCCGCGCACCGCACCCAGGAGGGGGTCGCCCCATGACACGCGACGAAATCTTCCAGAAGATCCGGGACATGCTCTCGGAGATGTTCGAGATCGACCGCGACAGCATCCAGCTGGAATCGCACCTCGTGCAGGACCTCGACCTCGACAGCATCGACGCCATCGACATGGTCGTGAAGCTGCAGGAGCTGACCGGACGCCGTGTGGAGGGAGAGTCCCTGCGCAAGGTCGCGACCATCAAGGATGTGGTCGACCTCGTGGAATCCTACCTTGCCACGGCGCCTTGACGGACCCGGCACGGCCTCGCCGCCAACGCCATTGAACCGACGATGACGCAGCCCGCCTTCCGCCTGCTCGACCGGCACGGAGCGCGCGATCCGATCGCCTTTGGGCAAGCGGGCGTGCGCACCGCGGGACAGCTGCGTGCGGACGCCGCCAGCCTCGCCCGGACGCTGCCGGATCCCACGCCGGGCAGCCACATCGCGGTCATCTGCGGCGATCGCTACCTCTTCACCGTGGCGCTGCTGGCGGCCTGGCAGCGCGGGCACGCCGTCGCCCTGCCGCCCAACGGCCGGCCGGAGACGGTGGCGTGGGTGTGCGACCGGCCCGACGTCGCGCTGCTGCTGCACGACACGGACGCCGACACGGGCATCGACCTGCGCAAGCTGGATGCGAGCGGCGAGAGCGGTCCGCAACTCGAGCCCTTGCAGCCGGGGCGCGTGCTGGCCACCGTCTTCACCTCCGGCAGCTCCGGCTCGTTCACGCCGTGCGTCAAGACCGCCCAGCAACTGCTCGGCGAAGTCGAGACCTTGCGCTCGACCTTCGATCTGCAGCCCGGGCAAGGCTTTGTCGCCACCGTGCCGCCGCACCACATCTACGGCCTGCTGTTCTCCGTGCTGCTGCCGCTGCAGAGCGGCGCGGCCTTCCTGCGCGACACGCCGCTGCACGCCGAGACCATCGCCGCGCGCATCGCGCAGCACGGCGCGTCGGTGCTGATCAGCGTTCCGGCGCACCTCGTGGCGTTCGGCGTGCTGCAGGCTGGGCAACTGGCGGGGATCACGCGGCTGTTCTCCTCGACGGCGCCCTTGCCGGACGCGACCGCGGATGCCGTGCTGCAGCGGCATGGCCTCGCGGTCACCGAGGTGTTCGGCTCCTCGGAGACGGGCGGCATCGCGTACCGCCAGCGCCATCGCTCCATGCTGTGGCAGCCGCTGCAAGGCGTGACCGTCAGCGCCGATGCCGCCGGGTACCTGCTGGTGGATTCGCCGCACCTGGAACCGCAGGCGCCGCGGCCGCTGCGCACC
>CAIXAA010000261.1 GCA_903917305.1 uncultured Myxococcales bacterium
GCGAGCCGATCGCGTATGAGCTGGTGCGCTCCATCGGCGGCTACGCGCCGCGCTGGAGTTGGGCGCTCGTGACGGTCAACGGCGTCAACTACGGGTTCTATCAACTGTTCGAGACGACCGACAAGCGCATGTTCAAGGCGCTGTTCAGCAACAAGGACGGCAACAAGTACGAGTCGGCCGTCGGCTGCGTCGGCTTCAACTGCCCATGGGGCGATTGCGCCAAGATCCCCATTGCCTACAAGCTGGATCCGGGTGACGGCAGCGAGCTGGTCGCGCTGGCGACGGCGATCACCACGGCCACGGACGACAACTTCGAAGCGACGGTGGGCGCCATCATCGACCTCGACGCGCTGCTGGCGGCGTATGCCAACGACGCGGTGCTGTCGAACCTGGACGGCATTGCCTCCTCCGGGCAGAACTACACGCTGTATGTGAATAAAACCACTGGGAAAATTGAGCTGATCCAGACCGGCACCGACCTGACCTTCGGCAACTTCGGCGACGCGTGGTACGACCTGATGGCGCCGTGGGGGCCGCCCAACAGCTGGTGTCCGGGTCGCATCGACTGGATGTTCAAGCGGATCACGCAGATTCCAGCGCTCAAGCAGAAGCTCCTGGCCAAGATGCGCGCGCTGCAGTGCGGCGCGTTTGGAGCCGGCAAGCTGGTGCCGCTGCTGGGCACCTACCAGGAGCTGCTGCACAAGTACGTCTACCAGGATCCGCTGTCGCCGTATTCCGCAACGGATCTCGACAAGTGGTACGCCGCGATGCAGGCGTACGTGACCCAGCGCAGCGATGCCTTGAAGGTGCTGTTCGGGCCCTGCCTTTAGGCGCGGGCGGCCAGGACGTCGCGCACCGCGGCGCGGGCGATCACCAGGATCGCCAGCACTTCTTCGGCGCCTTCGAAGATGCTGAGCACGCGGGCGTCCTGCCAGTAGCGGCTGACGGCGAACTCCTCGCTGTAGCCCATGCCGCCATGGAGTTGCATGGCTTCGCGCGTGACGGACTCGGCGTCCTTGCAGGCGAGCAGCTTGACGAGGCTGGCGTCGCCGTGACCGCGGCCTTCGTCCATCGCGTCGCAGACGGCGTAGGTCATCTGGCGCGACAAGGCGATGCGCGCGGCCATGTCGCACAGCTTGCGGCGCGCGACCGGCAGGCTGGCGAGCGTGCGGCCAAAAACCGTGCGATCCTGGGCATAGCGGACGGCGGCGCGGAAGGCGGCCTCCATCACGCCGCACGCGCGTGCCGCGGTCTGGATGCGCCCGCCGGCAAAGCCCGCCATCTGCAACGCGAAACCCTCGCCTTCTTGGCCGATGCGCTGGTCGTCGGCGACGAAGAAGTCCTCGAAAAACACGGTGAAGCTGTGCATGCCGCGGTAGCCGACCGTGGGGATCGCCGTGCCGCTGACGCGACCGCCGCGCGGGTTGTCCCAAGCGAAGGTGTGGTCGTCGGCGGGCGGGATGACGGCGGCTTTCGGCGCGAGGAACAGCGTGAGACCTTTGGCTTTTGAATCCGCGCTGCCGGTGCGGGCCAGCACGAGGAGCAAGGACGCGCGGCCGGCAAACGTGCACCAGGTCTTCTCGCCGCTGAGCAGGTAGCCGCCCGCGACCTTCTTGGCGGTGGCGCGCAGCGCGGCGACGTCGGAGCCGGCGCCCGGCTCGGTGACGGCGACGGCGACGACCTCCTTGCCGCTGGCAATCCTGGGCAACCAGTGGCGTTTTTGCGCCTCGGTGCCTCCCTTCAACAGGGCCTTGGCGCAGATCTCGGAGCGCGTGATGACCGAGCCGCCGCCGCCGAGCGAGGCGCGCGACAGCTCCTCGGTGGCCAGCGCCATGCTGCGGTGGTCGATGAACTGGCCGCCGTAGGTGTCCGGCACGGTGATCGCCAGCGCGCCGATCTCGGCGTAAGCACTGAACAAACTCTCGGGGATGACGCGGTCGTGGCGGTGCAGGTCCTCGGCCACCGGCGCGACCCGTTCGTCGCCAAAATCGCGAAACAGCGCGCGGACTTCCTCGTGATCGTGGCTGAGCGCGTAGGCCGACGGCTGCGAGGCACCGCCTTGCAGCAGCCAGGGCGCGAGGGCCTCCACCACCGCCGGCGCGCTCGCCGCGACGACGGCCGCCGTCCACTCCGGGGCAAGCTGCAACTCCTCGATGCCACCGCAGAATGCCGCGCCTTGCAGCACCAGCGCCGCGCGCAGGTTCAGCACCACCTGCGCTGCCGCATAGTGGCTCAGCTTCTGCAACTCTGCAGAGCGATTGGCAAAGATTGACAGCAGGTGGCGCGCCGCCGCCGCTTCGGCCAGCAGGCGCGCAAGCAGCAGCGCCGCCTCGCCGTGCTCGTGCAGCTTGTCCGCGGACTCCTGGCCCGGGCGCTGCGGATCGGCCACAGCGACCGCCAATGTCTTCGTCATGTCGCGAAGTTTTGCGTCACAGGCGTCGAGGGCGCGCGTCAACATGGCAGCTCCGATGGGACAGGTCGGGGGGCGGTTCCGGCTAGCGGCCGACCTGCGCGTCGCGCGTCACGACCGTGCGCCGCAACTGCTCGAACGTATAGCCAGTTGCCGCGAAATCGGCGTCGGTCAGCACGCCGCCCTTGATGGCGTTGAGCACGATCCACCAGTCCGTGCCGACCACCGCCTTGTCCGCCAGGCGATTGCCGTCGACTTCCGCGCCGGAGCCGGTCAGCGCGGCGCGCGTGTAGGTCGCCGTCAGCTGCAGGGCTTCGAGCGCGCGGGCACGCTGCGGCACCCAAGCGCCTTGAATCATCGGGATCTGGTCGGGGTGCAGGATCCACTTCGCGGCGAAACCGATCGCGCGGGCATCGCGCGCGTCGCGGGCCGCGAGGTCGAGCGCGTGGCGGCGCGTGGCCACTTTCGCCAGGAAGTCAGCCGGATAGCGGCCGGCGTCCAGCGTCGACACGTCCGTCGCCTCGAGCGCTGCGTCGTACAGCTCCGGCGTCAGCTCCGCCGGCCGCGGCGGGCGGATCGGCAGCGTGCCGGTCACGGCGTCGACGGCCTCCTTGCCTTCGGAAGCGGCAATGATCGGCAGCAGTTGGCGCGCGGCGAGCTGGTCGTGGATCCAGCTCTCGGCCTGCACTTCGCCGCCCACCGTGCGTGCAAAGTCCCAAGCGCCGAAGATCAGGGCGGAAACTTCCGGAATGCGTGCGATGCGCTCGGCCTGCTGGAAGGCGCGCGGGCTCTCGATGAGCACCTCGAGGCTGAGCGTGTTGGTGTTGCCCGCCAAGGCATTGATCCGTGTCACGATCTTCGCGACGTCCGCCACTTCCTCGGCGGTCTCGCTCTTGGGGATGACCAGCGCCCGCAGCCGGTCGCCGGCGCCGCGCAGCACCTGCAGCACGTCCTCCTCGAAGTAGGCGGTGCGGATGTTGTTCGGCCGGAAGGCCACCACGCGCTCGCCGAAATCGTTGGTGCGCAGCGCCTCGATGACGAACTCCCGGGCGAACTGCTTGAATTCCGGATGATCCGGGGCCGCGTCCTCGAGGTCGTAGAAGAAGAAGTCGATGGGGAAGACCGCCGCCTTGGCCATCAGCTTGAGGCTCGTCTGCCGCCCGTCGGTCGCCGGGTTGCCGCCCGCCGCCATCTTGAAGGCGGGAATCGACATCTCGCCGCGGCGCGAATACGGCACCTTGAGGCCGCGGACGTTTTCGTCGATCGCCTGGTGGCGGGACTGCGCTTCGCGGATTTGGCTTCGCAACGCTTCGAAATCAGACATGGTTCCTCACATCGGCAGGACGGGTGTACTGGGCGGATCCCGGCTGCGCCGGGACTTCCCTGCACTTCTCCGGCCGCGCAGCGCTCGCTAGACCTTGTTCACCTGGTAGATCGGAAAGTAGGTATGGTGGCTCCCCAGA
>CAIXAA010000262.1 GCA_903917305.1 uncultured Myxococcales bacterium
GCGGCGCTGGCGCAGGCCAAGGAGGAGGAACGGCGGACGTCTTCCTCGCTCGTCGCCATCGGCGGCGGCAATGGGACGGCGGATTACCTGCTGCGCTCCCCCATCGACGGCACGGTCGTGGAGCGCATGGCGGCGGTCGGCAACGAAGTGACCGTCGGCCAGAACGATCCGCTCGTGAAGATCGCTGACCTTTCAACGGTCTGGGTGCTCGCGGATGTCTACGACCTCGACGTGCCGAGCATCAAGCTGAACGCCGAGGCGATCATTACGGTGCCGGCGACGCCCGGCGCGCGCTTCACGGGCCGCATCGCGTACATCGGCGACATCGTCGACCCGCTGACGCACTCGGCGCGCGCCCGCATCGAAATCGACAACAAGGATCAGCTCTTGCGGCCGGGCATGTTCGCGCAGGCGCAGGTCGCGACGGATGCGGCGGGGACGGTGGAGATCCCGATCAGCGCCGTGCTCGCCCACCGCGATCAGTTCTTCGTCTTCGTGCAGCGCGCACCCGGTGAATTCGTGCAGCGCGAGGTCCACCTGGGCGAGGAGCAGGCGGACCGCGTGCACGTGCTCTCCGGTCTGCAGGTCGGCGACAAGGTCGTCACGCAGGGCGCCATCCTTCTGGATGCCGAGGCGAACGAGGCGTTGTAGCCGCAACGACTGGGGAATGGCATGATTCGCAACATCGTCGAGTTCGCGCTGCGTCAACGCGCCACCGTCCTGGTGGCCAGCCTCGTGCTGGTCGGCCTGGGCGTGCTCGCCTTCCTGCGCCTGCCCATCGAAGCGTACCCGGATGTCGCGGATACTTGGGTGCAAATCATCGTGCAGTGGCCCGGCCACGCTGCCGAGGAGGTGGAGCGCCAGATTACGCTGCCCACCGAGCGCGTCATGAACGGCGTGCCCAAGCAGACCTCGATCCGCTCGACGTCGATCGCCGGCCTGTCGGTGGTGACGCTGATTTTCGAAGACGGGACGGACAGTTACTTCGCGCGCCAGCAGGTGCTGGAGCGGCTCGGCGCCATCGATCTGCCCGACGGCGTGCAGCCGTCGCTGGGGCCGCTGGCCAGCCCGGTCGGCGAGATCATGCGCTACAACCTCGTGAACTGCGCGCAGAACCACGCGCCGGAGTGCACGGAGGCCGACACCAAGGTCCAACCCAAGCCCTTGTCCGAGCTCAAGGATCTGCAGGAGTGGGTCGTCACGCGCGAGATCCTGGCGACGCCCGGCGTGGCGGACGTCGCGGCGTTCGGCGGCACGGTCAAGCAGTACCAGGTGCTCGTGGATCCGGCGCTGCTCGCGGCGCGCGGGCTGTCGATCCAGGACGTGCAGGACGCGCTGACGGCCGCCAACGCCAACGCGGGCGGCGGCATCGTGCGCCTCGGGCCGGCGGCGCTCAACGTGCGTGGTCTCGGCCTGTTGTCGCCGGAGCAGATTGGCGATGTCGCGATCTCGGTCAAGGACGGCACGCCGGTGCGCGTGCGCCACGTGGCCAAGGTGCAGGTCGGCTACCAGCCGCGGCTCGGGCGCGTGTCGATCGACAGCGAGAAGGACGTGGTCAAGGCCACGGTGCTGATGCGCAAGGGCGAGCAGGCGCAGACCGTGCTGGAGCGGCTGCACGAGCGCATCAAGCTCATCAACGACAGCGTGCTGCCGCGCGGCGTCAAGCTGCATCCGCACAACGACCGCACCGAGCTGATGGAGCTGACCACCCACACGGTCATGCACAACCTGGTCGAAGGCATCCTGCTCGTCACGCTGATTCTGTTCATCTTTCTCGGCAACGTCCGCGCCGCCGTCATCGTCGCGGTGACGATTCCGCTCTCCTTGCTGATCGCCTTCATCTGCATGGACGGCGCGAAGATCCCCGCGAATCTGCTGTCGATTGGCGCCATCGACTTCGGCATGATCGTCGACGGGTCGATCGTGATGGTCGAGAACATCTTCCGACTTGTCGCGGAAAAACAGGAACATGGCGAGCCGTACAACCTGCGCGACCTCGTGCGCACCGCGGCGGCGGAGGTGGCGCGGCCCATCGTCTTCGCCATCGGCATCATCGTCACGGCGTATCTGCCGATTTTCACGCTGCAACGCGTCGAGGGCAAGCTGTTCGCGCCGATGGCCTGGACGGTGGCTTTTGCGCTGCTGGGCGCGCTGGTGCTGGCCATCACGCTGGTGCCGGTGCTGACGACGTTCTTGTTCAATACCAAGATCAAGGAGTTCAAGAACCCGATCCTCATCCTGTTTCGCAAGATCTACCTCGGGCCGCTGCGGGTGATGCTGCGCGTCCCGAAGACCGCGCTGCTGGTCGGCGCGCTGCTGGTGGCCGGCGATGCCGTGATGGCGCACAGCATTGGCAGCGAGTTCCTGCCGCACCTGGACGAAGGCGCGCTGTGGGTGCGCGTGTCGATGCCGGGGAACATCTCGCTGCAGGAATCCGAGGCGATGGTCGACGGGCACCACGGGCCGGGCGAGAACACGCCGGGCCTGCGCGAGATCCTGGCGGCGTATCCGGAAGTCCGCATGATGTCGGTGCAAATTGGCCGCAACGACGACGGCACCGACCCGACCGGCTTCTACAACGCCGAGTTCCTGCTGATGCTGACCGACCACAGCGAGTGGCGGCCGCAGTTCAAGGGCAAGAAGGACAACCTGATCGGCTCGATGTCGGCGGCGCTCTCCGAGGTGCCCGGCGTGGAAGTCGGCTTTTCACAACCGATTTCTGACAACATCGAGGAGGCGGTGTCCGGCGTCAAGGGCCAGCTGTGCGTGAAGATCATCGGCAACGACTTGAATGCGCTTGACGATCTGAGCCGCAAAACCGCCCATGCGATCAAGGATGTGAAAGGCGTCGAGGACCTCGGCATCTTCCGCGAGCTGGGCCAGTCCAACGTGCACATCGCGATTGCCCGCGAACGCGCGGAACGCTATGGGCTCTCCGTGGCGGACGTGCAGAAGGTCATCGAGGCGGGCGTGGGCGGCAAACCGGTGACGCAGATCATCGAAGGCGAGCGGCGCCACGATCTGGTGGTGCGCTACTCAGAGGACAAGCGCGACAACGTCGACATCCTGCGCCGGCTGCCGATCCCGCTCAAGGACGGCGGCGTGACGGTGCCGCTGGGTCTGGTGGCGGACGTGACCGTGCAGGGCGGCGCGTCGCGCATCTTCCGCGAGGACAACCGCCGGCAGATCGCCATCAAGTTCAGCGTGCGCGACCGCGACCTCGGCTCGGCGGTGGCGGACGCGCAGGCGATGGTGCAGAAGTCGGTCAAGCTGCCCGCCGGCTACTCGATGATCTGGGCCGGCGAGTTCGAGAGCGCGCGCCGCGCCGGCAAGCGGCTGTCGATCGTCATCCCGGTGACGATCGTGATGATCTTCATGCTTTTGTTCATGATGTTCCGCCGGCCGCGCGAGGCGCTCATCATCCTGGTCAACGTGCTGCTCACCTCGCCGTTCGGCGGCCTGGCGGCGCTGCTGATGACGCACACGAACTTCTCTGTGGCGTCGGGCGTCGGCTTTCTCGCGCTGTTCGGCGTGTCCGTGCAAACAGGCGTGATCCTGGTGGCCTACATCAACGAGCTGCGCGGCGAAGGGCTGGATCTCGACGCCGCGATCCACCGCGCCGCCGACCTGCGCCTGCGCCCAGTGATGATGACCGCGCTGGTGGCGACGCTGGGCCTGCTGCCGGCGGCGCTGTCGACCGGCATCGGCTCGGACTCGCAAAAGCCCTTGGCGATCGTGGTGGTGGGCGGCCTGCTGTCGTCGCTGTCGCTGTCGCTGTTCATGCTGCCGCTGCTCTACAAGCTGTTCGCGCCGCAGCAGGCGGACATGGCCAGCGACGCAGCGGAACACGCAGCAGAAACACACGGCTAGCTTAGTGCGCAGCTAGCAGCCACGCCGGCCAGATGCGATCGCCGTCGTAGAGCCCGGCCATCCAACGCGCCGTCAGCGCCAGGTCGTCGGCCAGCTTCCGCGCCGCGGGCGTCATCGGCAGCGGCTGGTTCTCGTGCGGATCGGTCAGGCGCTCGAAGCGCCGCGCCGCCCCCGGACCCGGCGTGCCGTCCGGCGCGAACTTGCGCTTGTCCAGCAGCACGCGGTCCTGGCCGCGCTCGATGCCCCACTCGACCTGCCCGACGGTGATCGCTTCGCCCTGACCGCCGGCCACCAGCGAGCGCCCCATCCAAGCCCCGGAGTCGTCGATCCCGAGCAGATCCAGGATGGTCGGTGCGATGTCGATGTGGCTCGCCGGCTCCTGGCTGAGCTTGCCGCGCCACGGCGCCAGCTTGGGATGGCCGCCCCACAGCACCAGCGGCACGCCGACCGCCTCGACGTGCGAGGTCTCATAGGCGCGCAACGGCCCATGCTCCCCCAGCGGAAAGGCATGATCTCCGGTCACAATCACGATCGTGTGCTGCATCCACGGCTCGCGCGCCAGGCGCTCCAGCAGCGCGGTCATCGCCGCGTCCGTGTAGCCCATCGTGTCGCGGATGCGGTCGCGCCAGTCGTCCGTCCCCGTCGTCTTGACGCCGGCGATGCGATCGAACGGGAAATGGTTGGTGCGCGTCATCACCGTCGCGAAAAACGGCTTGTTGCCAGCATGTTGCGGCAGATCCTTGGCCATCCACTCGCCAACGTGGGCGAGCATCGGCGCGTCCTCCTCGCGGCTGCGGTCGTAGTCGATGTCGTCGTACCAGCGGCGCAGCCAGGCGCTCTGGTTGTCCCACGCGGGATCCGCCGCCGAGAAAAAGCGCGTGTAATAGCCATGTTGCCGCAGCAGCTCCGGCAGGCTCTGCAGGCCGATGCGCGAGAACGACGTCGCCACGACGACATCCGGGTGCGGCAGGAGCCCCGTGTGGATCGCCATGAACGAGAAGATCGTCGGCGTGCCGTTGGCGACGGCGCGTGTGTGGCCAAGTCCCTGTGCAGCAAGCGCATCCAGCCCCGGCGTGCTGGCATCGCGGCCCGGGAAGATGTGGCCGACGTTGACCGCGCGGTGCGTCTCGAGGATGAGCAGCAGGACGTTCCAAGGCTCTGAATCCAGGCCAGAACAGTCCTCGTCCACGCCGTTGCCCGGCACGTCGACGGCGCCGGGATGGACGTCGGCGCGGCGGTCGTCGCAGTCCAGCGCCAGGGTCACACCGTCGTGGTCCTGATCCTCCTGGCAATTCAAGCCCTTCGGCAGCAGCGCGGCCGCGAGCTTGCCCTGCGCCACCGCCTGGCACAGCCGGTGCGGCGTGGCGTGCAGCAGCGGCAGATCGGGAAGCGCGAACAGTTCCAAGCGATTCGGATGGGCGCGCTGCCAGCGCTCCGCCTGACGCTCGCGGGCCAGGTCCGCGCGCTGCGGCGTCAGCTGCGCGCGCTGGGCCGCCTGCAGGGCCGACAGGGCAATCTGCAGCGGCGGCGCCAGGCGCCACTCGCGCGCCTCGCCAGGCCACAGCACGCGCACCAGCAGCCAGCCCGCCAGACAGAACGCCAGCAGGGACGCCAGGTTGCGCGGACGGCCCGCGGGCTGCGGGCGCCGCCAGGCCTGGCGCAGCCAGCGCCACTCCAGCCAGGGCGCGAGAAACAGCAGCACCAGCCCGAGCATCGGCCCGCCCGCGTCCTTGACCAGCATGCGCGGCACTTCGGCGAGGCCGGCCGGGTTGACGTACGTGCGCAATTCCCCCGGGCTCAGGTGCGTGCCGGTAAAGCGCATCAGCTCGCCGTCGATGATGCCGAGCGCGGCGGCCACCAGCAGCAGGACGCTCAGGACAATCGAGGCGATCCGCTGACTTGCGACGGCGAGGCGCGGTGAGGCGCGCCAGAACGCCAGGATGATCAGCACGGCCGGCAGCGCGAGCCACAAGGCCTGCAGCGCGTCGAGCGACACGGCGTGGAACAGGTACCAGTCGAGCTTGCCGACCATCGGGCGGCCGTAGGGATCCGGGCGGCCCAACGCCAGGGCGCGCAAGCAGAAAGCGACGCCGAGGTGGATCCAGAGCAGCAGGCTCAAGCGGTCGAGGAGGCGGAGCAACGTCCAGCCTTGAGGCGGCGATTCCTGCATCAGCTCGCCCCTGCCGCGCGCTGCAGATCGAGCAGCCACGGCGCGCACAGGCGGCCGAGCAGCGTGGTGCGGCCGGTGCGGGCGAACCAGGCGGCGTCCAGGGGGCCCTTGATGCGGCGCGCGAGGACGGAGTCGTAGAGGTGCACGGCAAATGTGCTTGAATCCAGGGCATTGTCCAATTCGGCGCGCGGGTCGTCCTGGACGTAGGTGGCGCAGACTTCCGGCCCGAGCGGGTAGAACGCTTGCGGCTCGTGGACTTCAAAGGTGGCGCTGGAGCGGTTGCCGGTCACGGACTCCAGCAGACGCGGCCCGAGTTCATAGAGTTGCATCGCACGGGCCTGCGGCAGCGAGGCGGCGGCGCGCAGCAGCAGCTCCAGCCCAGGATGCCGCGGCGGCGCGCCGATCACGGCGTTGTTGCAGGCGAGATCGTAGTGGCGCTCGATCAGGGCGAAGGCGCGGTCCGGGCGCGGCAGGCGCGTGCACACTTCGCGCGCCCCGAGCAGGAGGCCGGCGCGCGCCCAACGGGCCGGCGAGCGGCTGTGCACGACGGCGGCGGGCAGGCAGACGCGCTCCAGGCCGACAAAGGCCTTCGCGCCGAGCAGCGGTTGCAGGGAGCGCAGCACGATCGCGTCGGTGTCGAGGTAGATGCCGCCTTGCTGCCAGAGGATGCACAGGCGCAGCACGTCGGCACGCGCGGCGGGACCGGGGAGGCTGGGCATCAGCCGCTCCAGGCGCCGCTCCACGGAAGCATCGAGATCCAGGTGGAAGACGTGCGTCGGATGGATGTGCGCCAGCTCGAAGCCCGGCCGGGTGCACAGGTCGCGCACCAGGGGATCCGCGGCGAGCGGCGCATCGGTGTGGTGCAGGCGCACGGCGCCCAAGCCACCGCGCTCCAAGGCGGCGCGCATGGCGAGCCAGGCCACCGCGGGCAAGCGGCTGCCAGACCAGACGAAATGGGCGACGGGAGGAACGTGGACGGAATCGGGCACTCGGCCCCCTGGCGCCGCAGGCGCGCAAGCTGCGAAGTGTGCGACAGGTCCGTCGCCGCGGCAACCGTTGGCCGCGCGGCGCAGGCCGGCTAGACTGCGCGCTTGCGGCCGTGAATGCCGCGCCGTGCCTGGGCGTCTTTACGCACAACGGCGCATGCCGCAAAGAGGTTGTCATGATCCGCGTCTTGTCCCCTCGCACCGCTCTCCTCGCCTCGCTCTTGTCGTTGGGCGCCGTCCTGGCACCGCTCGCGGCGTCAGCCGGCGTCCCCTCGGCGCCGATGTACTGGGCCAAGGGCTCGGTCGCCACCAACGATCAGGCCGTCGAGCACCTCACCATCCGCGCCCGCAATCCAGCCGGGCAGGACACGTTCATCCGCGTGCAAGCCGCCAATGCCGGCTTCAAGCACGGCCAGCTCAAGATCGCGTTTCGTCAGGAGGCGCCCGGCGGCACCTTCTACGCCGACCAGAGCTTCGACGTGGGCGATTACACGGTGATGGGCGACCACTTCGGCGTCACCGCGGGCAAGCACCGCATCGAGGTCTCGGGCGGGCAGCTCGTGCTGCACCTGGACTTCGGCTCCTTGAAGGTAGAGGCGACGCTGTCGTCGCTGGCGGCGCCGCTGCAGGTCGTCGATCGCAACGGCCCGGGCTTCATCGCGCGCGAGCTGTTTGCGCCGGTGGGCCGCCTGACGCTGCAGGTGAGCGACGCGGGCGGTCGCACGTTCTCCAGCACTTCTACGGCCTTTGCCATGCACGAGGCGTCGACCGCGACGGCGCACAAGGTCTACGACCGCGCCATCCAGCTGCACCACCTGGGCGCGGACGTGGTGTTGACCGACTACATCGTGACGCCGGCGGAGCGCGGTGCGCGGCCGCTGGGCTTTGTCGTCATCTGGGGCAAGGGCCACAA
>CAIXAA010000263.1 GCA_903917305.1 uncultured Myxococcales bacterium
CGGCTGCACCAACGACGCCTGCGTGCCCGGCAGCGGCACCGGCGCCAGCGGCTGTGTGCACACGAACAACACGTTGCCCTGTGATACCGATGGGTTCGTCTGCACGGAGGACGTCTGCCAGGGCGGCGCCTGCTCGGCCGGCCCGATCGCCAGCGGCAACTGCCACATCGGCGCCGCGTGCCAGAAGACCGGCGACAAGAGCCTGGCGGGCTGCGAGTTGTGCGATCCGGGCCAATCGCAAACGGCGTGGAGCATCGTGACGGCCGGCATCGCCTGCCCGCCCGACGCCATCGGCTGCACCGTCGACGCCTGCGACGGCAAGGGTGTCTGCGATCATAGCGCCATTGATCCGAGCAGTTGCCTCATCGGCGGCGTGTGCTTGGGCAGCGGCGACGTGGACGACAGCAATTGCCAGACTTGCGACCCCGGCAAGAGCCAGCAGGCGTGGAGCCCGGTGGCCGCCGGCACGATCTGCATCGCGGACAGCGTGGCGTGCACGATCGACGCTTGCGATGGCAAGGGCGCGTGCGCGCACGACAAAGTCGTGGACGGCAGCTGCTACATCGATGGCCAGTGCGTGCTCAAGGACACGTTGACGGCGGCCGGTTGCCAGGCGTGCCTGCCGGCCACCAGCCAGACCAAATGGAGCAACGTGGCCACCGGCACCGGCTGCGACAGCGACGGCGTGGCGTGCACCATCGACGCCTGCGACAGCGGCAAGTGCTTGCACGACCAGATCAAAGCCGACAGTTGCTACATCTCCGGGCAGTGCCAGGCCAAGGGCGATTTGACCGCCGCGGGCTGCCAATCCTGCCAGCCGCTGGTCAGCCAGACCAAATGGAGCGTGGTGCAGCCCGGCGTCCCGTGCGACAGCGACGGCGTGGCTTGCAGCATCGATCAGTGCGACGGCGCAGGCACTTGCGACCACAGCGCCGTGATTGCGGATTGGTGCCACATCGGCGCCGAGTGCGTGGCGAAGGGCGGCGCGATTCAGGGCGGCTGCCAGTACTGCGACCCGCTCAAGTCCGCGACGGCATACACGAAAAAGGCGGCCGGCGCCCTGTGCTCGGGCGACGCGTTCACGTGCACGGACGACAAATGCGACGCTGGTGGCAGTTGCGTGGTGACCAAGAACGACGCGCATTGCGCGGACTCGGTGACGTGCACGACGCACACGTGCGAACCCGCGGATTCATCAGCGGATGTGGCGAGCGGGTGCGTCAAGGTCGATCAGTGCCCGTACGGCCATGTCTGCAATAGTACAGCGAATGTGAATGCGTGCATCACGCCGAGCCCGGTGGTGCTGGTGACGGCGGATCCGACCAACCCGAACCCGACGAATCCCGCGGTGGTGCGGCATGTTCTGGACGCCAAGACGGGGACGAGCCGGACGTGGGTGCTGTTCCAGAGCGAGAGCTGCGCGGACGTGGTGAGCGGCGGCTGGAAGATTGACCACGGCGCCAGTTTGCGGGCGGTGGTCCTGGACAGCCAGAAGGGCACGCTGAAGACGCAGCCGCCGGTGGTGACGCTGGCGAAGGCGGGGCTGTGGGGGAGTAGTGCGAGTGTTTGCCAGGGGTTCCCGGTCGTGGCGGCGGACGCTGGTGCGGCGGACCGGAGCTGGGTTTCTTGGTTGGAGGCGGATGTTGGCGCTGGCGCATCACCGGCGTGCCTCGTCAATGGCGGGCAGGGTGGCGTGCTGCGGCTGGCGCGGCTCGATGGTGGGGTGCTGCCGGGCGCGGCGCCTTGGACTGCTGTCGCGGGCGAGGCGTGCTCTTTGGATTCCGGGGACCAACCGAGTTTCGAGACTGGCGGGTTTGGCGTGCAGGTTGGGGCGGCGACAGATCCTGCCCAGCGCAAGTTCTTGTCCATCAGGCCAAATCCTAGTAGTATCAATGGGCTGGCCTCAAGCCAAACGCTCATGTCGGGGGCCGCGACTTCGCCAGACTATGCTGCGGCCGCCGACAGCGGACCGAAGTTCTCGTTGGTTCATCCAACGCTCGTCGATCTCGGCACGCAGACACTCGCCACGGACACGCAGTTCTGGGCGCTTGCGCTCAGCGAGTCTGGCTCGACGACAGTGACTCGCCATCTCTGGGCGCTGCCGATGGATTCGACCGGCACGCAGAAGGCGGCTGCGGTGTGGTTGGGTGGGACCACCGTCAATGGGGCCTCTGGTATTGGCGATCTTCATGATATCACTGCGGTCTGCGGGATGGATGCGGCGGTCTTGGCGAGCGGTGAAGTCGGAGTGACGATCGTCGTGCGGCGCGGTCTCAAGGATCAGGTACTTCTTGCGCGGTTCAAAGACGGTGTCCAAGTCGGTGCCCCTGACGTCGTGAAGGAGGCTGCGACCGACGCGACCAACGCCTGCAATTACGGCATCATTGCAGCGCGAGTCGCCGCGGCCCCTGACGGGTACTTCATTCTCTACTCGTCGATTTCGTCCGGAGGATCGACGGGGACTGCGACGTTGGCGCACGCCATCACCGGTGCTCCGACGACCTACTCGTTTGCGGACATCCCCACAACTGCCGCTTGGACGACAGACAACGCAGATAGCAGCAGCGTCGGCCTACTCGCGTCGCGAGGCCTTGCCGCGCCGGTGCACATCGGCGGCGGTGTGGTCTCGGTTGTCTTGGAAGCGAAGTATCAGGCGCAACGCGCCATCAAACTCTACACCTTCAAGCCCTAGCCAAGCCCCAGCAATCCCTAAAACCGCATCCCCCACTGCGCGCGGTACGCAAACCAGCGCCGCGTGAGCCACGCCGCCAGCGCGACGCCCACGACGATCAGCACGACCGACCAGTGTTTCCACACCAGGAGTCCCGTCAGCGCCCAACCGCCCACGGCCTGCCAGCCCAGCTTGCGCGCCTCGGATTTCTGCGTCGACAACATCTCGCCCATGGTTTCTCTCTCCTTTTCAATCGTTCTGCGCAGCGCTCTGCTCCAGCGCCGCTTGATACGCATCGTGCAACGCTTGTGCCCGCTGGTGCATCGCCTCGGGGCTCTGGTCCTCGGCGCCGCTGGGCTGCTCCGGCAGCAACCGCACCGTGACCATGCCTGGGTTGCAATGCCGCTGCAACCGCGGCCACAACTGCGCGGTTCCTATCAGCAATAGCGGCACGATCGGCGCATCTGCCTGCGCGGCCAGGTGAAACGGACCCAGGTGGAACTTGCCCAGCTGCCCCGTCGGCGAGCGCGTCCCCTCCGGCGAGATGATCAGCGAGAGGTTGCCGCGCCGCACCTTCTGCGCCGCCGCCTGCAGCGTCCGGGTCGCCTGCTCGCGGTTCGCCCGGTTGATGATGGGAAAATCAAGGAGATACATGATCTGCCCGACCAGCGGCACCCACAGCGCCTCGCGCTTGACCACCGCCACCATGCCCGGCTGCCAAAGTGCCCCGGAGATGAACATGTCCAGCGTCGAGGTGTGGTTGAGCGTCAGCACCCGGCGCCGCCGCCGCTGCAACTCCGCTTGCACGCTCGGATCCACCACCAGCCTCACGCCGCACATGCGCAGCATGGCGCGCCCCCACACGCGCACCGCCGGCGGCACCACCGGCCTCGCGACCAGGAGCATCAGCAGGAGCACCGGCGCAAACACCACGAGCACCAGCCAGAACCCCAGCATTTGCAGGAGGAAACGTGGCCAGTTCGTCTTCGGGCGCGTTGTCATGGGCCTCTTCGGATGCGGCACGGGCGGCCGCGGCTCCGCGCCAGTCTAGCGCGTCCACTCGGCAAGTGTCAGGACGGTTCGCCAGTTGCGCGTCATCGCCTGCACGCCCAGCTGCCTCTCGAACCAGTCGACGGTCAGCTTGGAGCGCCCGAAGCCATTCGGGCAGTGCAGGAACACCTCGCGCGCCGCCAGCACGAATTGATCTGGCGGTGATCGCGCCGGATCCAGGCGCGCCGCCCGCTCGGCGCTCGGAGCATCGCTCAGGAACACGACGCCCAGCCTTGCCTCGTCGACGTTCTGCCCGCCAAACGGCTGATTCGCCACGATCTCGCCGAGTTCCGCACCAGTGCGCACGACCACGGCGATGTCCATGCCAAAGACGCGCGACAGCTCGCGTTCGGCGGTGGCGGCGATCCCCTGCTGTTCGCCGTCTGCGATGCGAAACACGACGTTGCCGCTCTGGATGTAGGTCCGCACCGCCTCGCAGCCCAGCGCTGCGAACGCCTCGCGCAGGGCCGCCATCGGCACGGGCTTGTGGCCGCCAACGTTGATGCCGCGCAGGAGGGCGGCGCAGTGGATCATGACGAATCCTTCTGTGCAAGGCGTGGTTCGCGCACGGCGCCAGTGCCCAAAGCGGCGCGGTGCGGGCCTTGCTGCCATTGTCATGGTGCGGTAACGTGGCGGCGTGCGCCAGTGTCGAAGCCCAGGGGGGGTGCCAGATTCTGTGTCGCACGGGTCGCGCTGGAACGGACCGACTCCAGGTCGTCGCCGGTCGCCACCCAGGACCGATCGCATGGAACCGTCGGACCACGAGAGTGTCGTTGGCGACCGCGCCGTGCCGCTACCGGGCCGCCTTGCCTGGCTGCCGCTTGTGCTGCTCGTCGCGATCTTTCTCGGCCTGCAGATGGCCGGGTGGCGCGACGCAAGGGAAATCCCTAGCCTTTCCATCGCCCTCACCCTCGTCTTCATCTGCATCGGGTCGCTCGTCACCGCCTGGCTCGTCGGCAAGAGCTTCCTCGCTCACCCCGAGCCCGGCTTGCTGCTGCTCGTCGCCGGCGTCCTCATCTGGGGCGGCGGCTGGGCGGCCGGCATCGCCGCTGGCTTCACCACTCGGGCGCGCGGCGAATTCGACGTCAACGCCGCCATCACCATCCACAACGGCTGCGTCTGGCTCGCCGGCATGTGCCACCTCAGCGGCGCCGTGCTCTCCTCGCGGCGCGTCAAGCATCTGCCGCTGCCAGGCTTGTGGCTTGCGGGCGCGTGGGCGCTGGCGATGGGGGTGGTTCAGCTGGTGATGCTGGCTGGCCAGCACGGCTGGCTGCCCGTCTTCTTCGTGCAAGGCCATGGCGGGACACCGGCGCGCACCATCGTCCTCGTCGCGGCGATCGTCATGTTCTCCCTGACTGCGCTGCTCGTGCGGTCGGCGCGCAGCGCAGCGCTGTCGGCCTTTTCCCAATGGTATTCCTTGTCCTTGCTCGTGTCGGCCGTCGGCCTGGTCTGCATCCTCTTCGAAACCGTCCACGCCAGCCCCCTGAGCTGGGCCGGCCGTGCCGCCCAGTACCTGAGCGGCGGCTACATGTGGATGGCCGGCATCGCCGCGACGCGTGACTCAGGCGCCACCGGGCGCGTGATGGCAGCGCGGATGACCAGGCCGATGCACCCCTACGTCCTCGCGGTCGCCATCGTGCTCGGCGCGACCACGCTGCGCCTGACGTTCCTGCACGGCCTGGGACTGCGCCTTGCCTTCGTGACGTTCTATCCGGCGGTCATGCTCTCGGCGCTCTACGGCGGTCAGCGCGCCGGCTGGTTGGCGACGGCGCTCAGCGGCGCGGTGGCCTCCTACTTCTTCCTCGCACCGGACGGCCTGGCCATCGGTGATCCGGCCGACATCCTGGGCCTGGTCGTCTTTCTGGCCAGCGGGACGCTCGTGTCCTGGATCGCGGAGGCCATGCACGTGGCCCGGTCGCGCGCCGCCACGGCAGAGCTGCGCGCCGAGTTGGCCGAGCAGCGCAAGCAAGCGGACGAGCAGCTGCGCACCGTCCAGGAGCAGCTGCACCACGCCCAGCGGCTGGAGTCCGTGGGGCGGCTTGCGGCGGGAATTGCCCACGAGTTCAACAACATGATGACCGTGGTGACCGGCTTTTCCGACATGCTGCTGATGGAGCTCCCGCCGGAGGCCCCGCAGCGCTGGAAGATCGAGGAGATCCGCACGGCTGGCGAGCGCGCGGGCCTGCTGACGCGGCAGATCCTCGCGTTCTCGCGCAAGCAGCTGCTGCTGCCGCAACTCTTCGACCTCAGCGAGGCGGTGGATCGCGTGGCGACCCGCTTGCGCCTGTTGCTCGACCACACGATTCGGCTCGAGACGGACCTGGGCGCGAAAGCCTGCATGGTCAAGGCGGATCCGGCGCAGATCGAGCAGGTGCTGCTGGGCCTGGCCGTCAACGCGCGCGACGCGATGCCGCATGGTGGCGTGCTGACGCTGGCGATCCAGAAGTTCCGCGCGGATGCCGCATTCGTCGCGACGCACGTCGGCATGGCGCCGGGCGCCTATGTCCTGATGTCCGTGACGGATACCGGCGTTGGCATGGACGAAGCCACCCGCGAGCGCGCCTTCGAGCCGTTCTTCACGACCAAGGATGTCGGCAAGGGCACCGGGCTTGGCTTGTCGATGGCGTATGGCATCGTCAAGCAGAGCGGCGGGTACATCTACATCGATTCGCAGCTGGGCGAGGGAACGACGTTCTCCATCTACCTGCCCTGCGTGCAATCCGGCGAGACGCCGCTGCAGGCGTAATGCTAGCCGCTACGGCGCCTTGCACGGGTCGATCTTGCCCGTGTCGACCGGCGGAATCGTCAGCAGATACGTGCCAATGGCCAGGGCATCCGTGTCGGTCATCCCGGCAAACGGACCCTTGGGCCCGGCGGGCATCGGCGGGCACAGCTTGTTGCCGTCCTTGTCCAAGCCCTTCTGCAGCGCGGTCTGGATCTGCGTCGTGGTCCAGCCGGCAATGCCGTTCGCGTGCGGCGTCAGGTTGGCGCTGAAGATGTGCACGGGGAAGGGCGGCGTCGGCAGCCCGAACTCCGAGGCGGGAAAGTCCCGATTTCCCGCCAAGATGCGCGTCACGTCCACCGGCAGCGGCACGCCCGCCGCCGACGGCGCCGTGTGGCAATCCACGCAGCCGGCCACCGCGACCAGGTAGCGCCCGTTCTGCGACTGCGCGAAGGCAGGTTCGCCCGCCTTGACCGAGCTCAGCGGCATCTGGTCCATGCCCAGCGGTTGCGCCGCCACCGTGAAGGGGAAGCCCAGGGGCTGCCGCTCCGGGATCGCGTTGGCCACCGCCGGCAGCGTGCGCAGGTAGGCGACAATCGCGTTCGCATCGTCCGCCGTCAGGTTGTGGTAGAGCCAGTAAGGCATGATCGGGAAAAGCGGTTTGCCCTTGTCGTCCATGCCCGTCGTCAGCGCCGTCTTGATCTGGTCGTCCGTCCAATTGCCCAGACCCGTCGTCTTGTCCGGCGTCAGGTTCGGCGTGCCGATGGCGCCCACCGACGGATCGGTCGGCGCCAGGTCGAACATCGCAGGCACGCCCGCAAGCTGCTTGGTCATGTCCGGCGACCCATCCGGCATGCGCGGCGTGTGGCAGTCGCCGCAAGCCATGACGAACTTCACGAGGTAGCTGCCGCGCGCGACGGGACCCTGCACCGCCGAGACGTCGCCGGGCACGTCCGTCACCGCGAGGTCCGGCGCAATGTCGGGCGGCACATCGGCAACGGGCACATCCGGCTTCACCACGTCGGTCAAGACCGTGTCGGCAGCGGGCGTATCCGTTCCCGCGTCCTTGGTCGGCGTCGTGGTGGTCTTGCTGCTCGAACACGCCGCCACCGCGACCATCGTCAGCAGGCACGCTGCCAGTCTTGCCATCGATCCTCGCATTTCCGTCTCCTTTTGCTTGGTCGGCATGGACGCACGAACGCCCGACGGCGGCAGCACGGCCCGTGGCCGGTCGCGTCGATCAGGGTTGCATTCCTGGTGCGTCAGGTTCTGGCGGCAGCGTGGCGAGTGTTGCGTGCGACGGTCAAGTCTTCGTCGCGGGGGCTCTGTCAAAGCAGGCATCTGCGCGGTTCCGATCACGCGCCACCGCGCCGCACGGCGGGCAAGCAGCGCCGGGACCTGGACAAGCCGGCGCTCCCGGCGTCGCATCCGCGATCGGGTTGGCTGCGCGCCCGGCCGGCACGGCTGGACGCTGCGGCGGCGCGCAAGCTGCAACTGCCTGACCTGCGGCACACTCCGCCAGCACGTGCACGCGACGCATTGCGCACGCACGGCGGTGCGGCTAGCGTGAAGGCACAGACAACGAGGTGGCCCATGTTCGTCCTCAATGCGGCAGAAATCGACGCGCTCGTGCGCGTGCTTGACGAACACATTCCGCAGCTTCGCGTGGAGATTCACCGCACGGACTACAACCGTGCCATGCGCGAGGAACTCGAAGCCCACGAGGCGCTGCTCTCCGACCTGCGCGAGCGGATGACGCAGACGACCGGTCGCACCATCGAGGCGCCGCGCCACCTGTAGCCGCAGTCGCACGCGCCGCTTGACCCCATGCGCTTGCCGCACCTACCCTTGCGGGCGCCGCGTGGGCGGCGGGGGCGCGCGATGGAACTGCAAAAGACTTCTGGGATGGGGACGCGCCTGGCGCTGTGCCTCGCTGCGGCGCTGGCGGCTGCGTGCTCTTCGCCGGCGGCCGAGAAGCCCAAGACCGATGCGGCGGTGGCTGCCGATGCGGGCGTCGACGCGGTCACGCTGCCAGACGCCGCCACGGTGACGACCGCGCCGACCTGGCACGACAGCTTCGCCGTCTGCTGGACCGACATGAAGTGCCAGCGCGCCTTCGTCATCAGCCACGGCGGCGATTGGGCGAGCGGGGACGGGCGGCCGTACGACTCCAAGGCCGCGTTCTTGCGGGCGTATGACAAAGGCGCGGACGGCATCAAGACCGACTTCCTGGTCAGCAAGGACAACGTCGGCATCGTCGCCCACTCCAGCCCCATCGAGTTCTGGGAGTCCAGCGAATGCCAGGGCAAGTTGATCGAGGAGATGACGGCCGCCGAAGTCACCGCGTGCCATCTCTTTGATTTGCCGGAGGATGCGCAGACGCAGACGTACCAGCGCGTGGACGACGTCATCGAGTGGGCGCGCGGCAAGGTCACGCTGATGCTGACGGTGAAGGATTCCACGGCGTTCGCGCGTGCCATCGAGACGATCCTGGAGCACAAGGCCGCGGATTTCGTGCACATCGAGACGCATTTCGGCGATCTCGCGCTGATCCAGACGCTGCCGAACTGGGACAAGGTGCGCTACACGGTGCAGATCGACGACCAGCTGGCGGACATCGATACACTGGTGAAGCTGCCGCCGGTGCTGTTCTGCGAAATGAATCCGACTTACACCGGGTTGGATGCGGCTGGCCTCCAGGCGCTCATCGACACGAAGGTGCACGCCGCCGGGATGCGCGCGTTCGTGTCGTCGCAGAAGCTGCCGTCGGTGGAGCAACACAAAGGCTTGTGGGACGCGGGGTTCGACGTCGTCATGACGTACAACCTGGCCAATGCGATGGAGGCGCGCACGGCGGTCAACGCGGCGCGTGGGATCTCGCCGCCGTAGGCGCCCTACAACTCCACGGAATCTGACGCACAAGCGCGCTTGACCGCGGCCTTGAGGCCGGCGTTGCCAATCTGGCCGAACCACGTCTTCGCGCCGCCCAAGTCCCCGCGTTTGCAGCGGGATTTGGCCAGGATGGCGAAGGCGCGCGCGGTGCGTCCGGTCAGCAGGCTGTGGCTCGCGAGGCGTTCGGCGTCGGCGGTGCGGCCCGCGAGGAACGCGGCCTCGGCCTGGACGACTTCTTCGGGAACTTCCCCGGCCTTTTCATGCGGTTTGGCTTCCTGTGCGGCGCGCGCATGGTGGTCTGCCGGCTTGTCCGCAGCGACCGCCGGTGCCGGTGCCGGTTCGCCAGCCGCTTGCGGGGCAACTGCGGGGATGGACGAGACATCCGGCGCCGCCGGTGGCGCGGCGACCACGGCGGGAGCCGGCGCAGCCAAGGCCGGCGCTGGCGCAACCGGGGCCGGAGCAGCCGCGGCAGTCGGCGCTGCGGCGGCGGCAAGCACAGATGGAGCTTGGCTTTTTCCGAACTGGTACCAGCCGTAATCGGCTGCGCCGGCGACGGCGACCAGGGCCGCCACGACCCAAGGCCAGCGGCGCGCCGAAACCGGAGCCGGAGCCAGAACCGGAGCCAGAACCGGAACCGAAGCCGGCCTCAAGTCCGCTGCAACCGTCTGCGCTGCAATGGTTTGCGCCTCGATCGTCGCCGCTTCGATGGTCGCCGCGTCTTCCGTGTCCGCATCCAGCGTCGTCGCATCGACCAGCGCCGCATCGCGGCCGCCCGCTGCACCGCGCGGCTCCAGCGTCTGCAGCGCCTGGCCGGTCAAGGCCTCCACGAAAGCGCCGATATCGGCAAAGCGGCCGTCGGCTTCCTTGGCCAGCGCCTTCTCGATCGCCAGCACCGCGCGCCCCGGCACGTCCGCCACCAGCTCGCCGAGCGGCGGCGTCGGCGCGCTGACGACCTGGAACAGCATCCCCAGCGGCGTGTCCGCGCTCCACGGCGGCTTGCCCGCCAGCATCTCGTACACCATGACCGCCAAGGCGAATTGGTCCGTCCGCCCGTCCACCGCGCTGTTCTGGCCCTTGGCCTGCTCCGGCGCCATGTACTGCGGCGTGCCGAGGATCGTCGCCTCCTGCGTCTGCAGCGTCTGCGAACCGCGCAGCTTGCTGATGCCAAAATCCAGCACTTTCACATGGTCACGGATCACGCCGCCGGAATCCGTCGGCACCAGGAAGACGTTCTCCGGCTTCAAGTCGCGGTGCACGACCTCGTGCCGGTGCGCCGCGAGCAGCGCCGAGCCGATTTGCCGCGTCAGCGCCATGGCCTGCGCGAACGGCAGCCGGCCCGTGCGCCGCAGCCGGTCGCGCAGCGTCTCGCCTTGCAGGAACTCGAGGACGATGTACGGCTCGCCGCTCTCCAGCGCCGCCATGTCCAGCACATCCACGATGTTCGGATGGCCGATGCGCGTCGCGATCTCCGCCTCGCGCGCAAAGCGGGTGTAGGCCTCGTCTTTCAGGCCAGCGCCCAGCAACACCTTGATCGCCGCCAGCTTCTGGCCGAGCCGCTGGTGCCGCACCAGCCACACCGCGCCCATGCCGCCTTTGCCCAGCAGCCTCTCGACGACCCACGTGCCGCCCACCACGCTGCCGGGTCCAAGACCCGCTTGCTGGCCACCGCCACCCGGACTATCCTGCGTTGCCATGAAGACTTGCCCTCGTTCCGTGCTGCGTCGCCTTGTCCTTCTCGCATTCACGATGATCGCATCTTTTGCGGGTCTCGCCCAGCCCGTGTGGGCTGACGGCCACCATGCCGAGCCGGGCAGTCCCGTGGACGTCAAGGCGGTCCTGGACAAGTTCGTCTACGTCACCGACGGAAAAGGCCATTATATCGCCGGCATTCCATTCGGCGGCGACACCTGGGTGCCGTTCTACTGGTCGCACGACGGGTCGCATTTCGTGGACATGAGCATCACCGGCGGCAGCTCGCAGGGGACGGAGCGCTTCGACAAGGTCTTCTGGGAGCCGCGCGTGCAAGATCGCTGGCAGGGCGGTTTCGGCATGAATCCAGAAGGTTGGTGGGTGCAGTGCGGCGATCGCAAGACCGCCATGAAGGTCGTGGACGGCGAGGAGCGCAAGAAGCTCGCTGCCGCCAGCTTCGTTTGGCCCATCTGGGATCGCATCGCCTACATGCTCGCCCGCGACAACAACGGCGTGTACTTCTACGTGGATCGCGGCAAGGGCGAGAAGTCCAAGAACTACCATGTCTTCATGGGCCCGCGCGGGCAGCTCAAGCCAATGCCGCTCGTCAACGTCGTGTCGGACAGCGAAGGCGAGATCTTCGCGACGAAACACGGCACGCTGCGGCTCATCCTCGGCAAGGGCGAGTCGGTGTGGATCGAGGGCAAAAAGCAGAGCAAACTCGTGATTCTGCCCATCGAGGACAACCGGCGCATGATCTACACGGACCTGGGCGTGTACACCGGGCAGCGCCTGGGAACGCCCTGCGACGACCTGTAGCCCCGGTTGCTACGGCTGCGGCATCACGGGCGGCGCCGGCGCCGCGGGACCGGCGGGCGGCAGATACGTGGCCGCGGGCGGCGAGGCGAGGTTGCGCGGCCCGCATTGCGCGCCGACCGCACCCGCGAGGTTCTTGTAGGCGGTAAAGGTGCCGATCAAGATCGGAGAGCGTCGTGTAGGGAAAGAGTGTAGGCTATAGTGTAG
>CAIXAA010000264.1 GCA_903917305.1 uncultured Myxococcales bacterium
CACGCAGCCGGATTCGAGCCACCTGTGGCTGCTGCAAGTGCGCGTCGACCCGAGCGCGTCCAAGAAGGTGTGGGAGGAGCGCAAGAAGCTCGCGACCGACCTTCGCGACCAGATTGCCAACAAGCACGGTGACTTCGCGGCGCTGGCCAAGCAGTACTCGGGCCACGAGAGCAAGGCGCAGGGCGGCGATCTCGGTTGGCTGCACGGCGGCACGCTGGCGGACGATCTGGACAAGCCGGCGGCGCTGCTCAAGGTCGGCGAGGTCTCCGGTCTGATCGAGAACATCTATGGCTTCAACATCATGAAGCTTGTCGAGAAGAGGGCGGCGCGCCAGCTGAGCTACGACGAGATCGACAAGGCGTTCTGGAAGGCGGAGCTCGAAGCCTCCTGGACGCGCGAGCGGCGCGAGGCCGGCGAGGCCCGGCTGCGCAAGGGCGCGAAGATCCAGCACTTGGACACGGCCGTCGAGAAGTGCCGCCACGCGCGCTGGAACTAGGCTCTTCCTCAGCCGTCAGTGGCACTTGTTGGCGGGATCCGAAGACGAGCAGGAACGGCGGCTCTGGTACGGGAATTCCCGAATGTTCAACCAAGGATAGAGCAGGGCGCCGCGCCGCACGCCGAGCGGGCCCTGGCTGCCGTGCGCGTCGTGGCAGTAGCTGCAGCCGATCTTGTCGCCCTTCATCCAGGACGTGTGGCTGAAGTGCAAGTTCGTGGCCTTCAAGGCGAACTCGCTGGCGCGGATGCCCGGGTTGCGCACCTCGGCGAGGATGTTCGTCGCACCCGGCCAGCTGCCGTCGTGGCACAGCAGGCAGTAGGTCGGGGAGCTTTGCGCGGCCGGCTCCGGCAACACCATGACATTGTACGGTGTATCGTCGGAGTTGATGAGGTTGGGCACGACCGTCGTGTCGCGCGGGTCCGTCAGAATGCGGCGGTCATAGGCCACCGCGGCGCGCACGACGTGCGGGTCGTGGCAGGTGCTGCAGGTCATCCGGCGCGTCTCCGTGCGGCCCAGCGGCGAGGAACTGCCGTGGCGCGAGACCGCTGTCGCCATCGCGGTGAACTGCGCCTTGTGGCACGGACCGCAGGTCAGCGGCTCCCGGTCGCGCAGCAGCGCGGTGCCTGGGGCGGCGTTGTGCGACGTGTGGCACGTCGCGCAGCCTAGGGATTGGCCGAACACCTTGCCGGGCGCATGCGCCGAGAGCGGAAACTCCCGCATGTTATGGCAAGTGCGGCACAAAATGTCGTCCTTGGCCGTGATCACCAGGAACTTGCCGAGGCCGTTGCTGTGCGCGTCGTGGCAGGACGTGCACTGCAATTTACCATTGCGATCGAGGAGATCCGCGGCGATCGAGCCGCCCAGGCCGCTCGGCGCCGTGGCGGCCGGCACGAGGCCTGCCCGCGTCGCGGAGACGCCGGCGCCGTACACCACCGACACCGGGTGATCATTGGATAAGTCCGGGCCCAGCGCCTGGCCCGTCGGCGGTCGCATCGACGCACCCGCGGCCGCATCGTTGGCCACGCGGCGCAGGGTCGGCGCGACCTGCCCGTCATGACACGACAAACACAGCTTGGAGCTGCCGTCCGGCTGCCCCGCCGCCAGCTCGCCGCGCTGGCTCTCGTACGTGCGGTACGCGAGGTCCGGCGTCACGATGTTCCACAGCGGCCCTTCGCCGCCTGCGAAGTGCGGGGTGTGGCAAAAGGCGCAGGAGTCGCCCGGCGCACCCGCCTGCGCGCCTTGCTGCGTCAAGTCGTGCGGCCCGCCGCGAATGCCGACGGTCACGCCGCGGTCGCGCGCCAAGGCAGGCATCGAGCAGAGCGTGATTGCCAGGCAGATGAAAATGCTGCGAATTCCGTTTCCATGCATGGCATGCTCCGTTTCCGTCACAGCGGACGACCGACACTGAGGAAGACGCGGTGGTTCTGGTACTGCTGATCCGGCGTCAACCGCATCTGCAAACGATAGTCCAACCGCAGCGTGATCGCCCGCATTCGCCAGAGCAGCGTTGTTTCGCCGTCCAGCGACTTGTTGCTGATGCTCGGACTCTCCTGGTCGAGGACGCGCCAGCGCCACTCCAGCGCCGCCGGGCTGCTCGCGCTGATGTTGCCCTCGGTGAAGGCCTCGTAGTTCTTGCGCAATTCTGTCGGCAAGTCCTGGATGATGGCGCGCACGCCGAAGGACGGTCGCACCGGTCCGATGATGCCGCGCACCGCCAAAGAGCCGTTGTATTCCGTGGTTGTTACGCCCAGGGTGCGGTAGCGCCGCGTCTCTGCCGTCGCGGAGAGCGAGCCGACGCTGGCGGACATGCCGCCGCCCAGCGTCTCGTAGCGGTCGTGCAAGACCGCTTCGCCATCGGTGCGGCGCTGGCTCCAGCGTTCGGACAGCTCCGCGAACATCGTGATATTGTGGAAGTAGGACGAGAAGATGCGCGCGGAGTAGCGGTGATCGACGGCGGTGCGGCCCTGGGAGGTCTGCGTCGTGTACTGGTAGTTGACGTAGACGCTGTCGCCGTCGGGGATCTCGGTGGCGACAAGTCTGCGAATGTACGTTTGATCTCCGGCCGTGCCCACCTCGTAGTCGATGCCGAGCCGGTACTTCTTGTTGGTCGTCTGCGACAGCACCACAACGGTCAACACGCTGACATTCAAGTGCATCAGCACCGTCGGCTGCATGCCGTTGAGCGTCTGCACTTCGTTGACCGCCGACTGCGTGCCGCCCGGCAGACCGCCGTTCTCGCGCGTGCCAAGGAACTGATAGTTGTGCGACATCACAGCGAAAGAGGAGAGCCGCTTGCGGTACATCACGTCTTCGCCCAGGGAGCCCAGCAGCTGCGAGCCGCCCGGCACCTGCTGGCCGCCGCCCTGCACCATCGTGCCGAAAAACAGGCTTTGATACAGGCGGTAGCGCGTGTCGATGCGGCCCAGCTGCTGCAGCGACGACGTCGTCTCGTCGCGCTTGGCGTTGAGCTGGTAGTCGAGGCGCGACTCCAGCTCCGGCAGCCAACGCGCGGTGCCGAGCACCGTGAAGTACCCGTCATCACGCCGCATGTCCGAATCGCGCCGAATCCAGCGCAGCCGCGTGTCGATGCGAAAACGCCGCAGTGTCACATCGCCCGGATAGAGCACGTGGAACAGCGCCAGGTCGTGGCTCAAGTAGTTGAGATCCGTCATCTTGACGTTGTCGTACTTGTAGAAGCGGTACTCCATCGTCGCGTTCTGCCGCTCGCCGTCGTAGCGCACGTCGCCGGAGCCTTGCATGAACGTGTCGTTGCCGAAGTCCGTGCCGCCCGTGCCGAAGTCGTTGGCCATCCTCGAGAAGGCCGCGCGGACGGGGAACAGGTTGTTGCGCCAGTTCCAATCGACACCCTCGGTGGTCTTGGTCACGTCGTAATTGTTCACGAAGTCGCGGCGCACGATGTCCGTGTACTGCCGCGCGAACAGGTGCAGCGGAAAGGCCCGCGATTTCAGAATGGATGTGTCGGCGCGGTACTCGACCTTGGTGGAGTTGAACGGCACCGTCCGCGTCGTGTCATCGCTCTTCTGCTGCATGAACAGGACCGTGCCGCCCAGCTCCCACGACCAGAACTGCGGGGCCAGGATGCTGCCGCGCGCCAGGGCGCCAATGCGCTCGCCCACCAGCGCGGAGTAGCTGTGCGAGCTGTCCTTGGCGTCCTTGAACAGGTCGTAACCGCGGTACTGGTAGCCGGACACCAGCTCGTACGCGCCGCGGATGTCGTCGAAGTGCAGCCACTGCAGCTTCTTTTTCGCGGCCAGCGCCTGCGACGGGCACAGAAGCACCGCGGCGATCGCCGCCAGGAGCAGCAGCCGCGCGCGCGCCGGCTTCATCGGGCGCCTCCGGCCTTGGGCACCTTGCGCGGCGCGCTCTTGGGATCCGGCCGCAGCATGTAGCGCTTGCCGGAGCCGTGCGGATCGTGGCACTTCGTGCAGCCCTTCAAGTCTCCGTTTTCATGCGGGGAGCGGCTGCGCAGGTCGGCTTCCAGGTGGCAGTGGTTGCAGAGGGCGTCGCCGCGGATCTTGAGCAGCGACTTCTCCTTGCCGCCGTGGCCGCCGTGGCACAGCGTGCACATGCCGGCCGCCACCGGGCCGTGCAGGGGCGCGCGTTTGCGCATATCGTTGAAATGGCAGCGACCGCACACCTGCAGGCCGGTCTTCAAGAACGACGGGCCCTTGCCGCCGTGGCCGTCGTGGCAGTCGGTGCAGTTGCGGTCTGTTCCCAAGGGCTTGTGGCGCGTGGCGAAGCGCGTCTCTTTGTAGTCGTGGCAGTGGGCGCAGAGCTTCTCGGGCGTCTCGCGCAGAAGCTTTTGCCATTCGCTTTGATGCGGCTCATGGCAGACGAGGCAGGAGCCATCGCCGACCGGAGCGTGCGCCGGCACCAGGATGACCTTCTCCTTCTTGTGGCACGTCAGGCACAGATCCGAAGCGCGCACCAGCGGTCCGCGATCGATGATGTCGTGGCAGGCGCGGCACTGCCGGTTCAGCCAGGGCGGATGCTCGCTGTGCTGCGGAAAGATGGCGCTTTCGCCGGCATCGCCGGTCAGCGTGTCGGTCTGCACCGTGTCGCGCATGCTCTCCGGCGGCGGCACGCCGTCGAAGAAGAACGACAGCACTTCATGGCGTTGTTCTGGCGTGTGGCAGCCCGTCGCCAGCAGCGCGACGATCAGCAGCAAGCAACGGACGGCCGTGCAGCCTGCGCGGCCTGGGACCGGTGCAGCGCAAGCTGGAGGCTCGTCCGGAGGGTTCGCCACGGCCACACAACGCCTCGCCGGATCAGGGCGCCTTGGGCGTCGTAGCCGGCTCGGGGAGATCTTCGACGTCGCCCAAGCCCTTGGGAGTCGTCGGTGCGGCCGTGCCTGATGGCACTGCTGCCTTGGCAGGCGCCGGCAGGTCCTTCTCCGGTCCCAGCCAATCGCCGAATCCGTAGACATTCACGCGGCGTGCGCCGTACTGGCTGACCACGAGGATGACATGGCGCACCTTGAGCCGCACATCGGCCAGCTTCTGGAAGCGCTCGATGCCCCGCGCCGAGATGTCGATGCCCGCCGGCAGCACCAGGTTGCCCGGATCGTTGCCCGGGCCGCCAAAGAACAGCAGCAGTTGTCCATCCTTGTCGAAGATCTGCACGTTCTCGAACGCGGCGTCGACGGCATACAGCCGCCCATCCGGGTCGATCGCCACGCCCTTGGGCCGCGAGAAGCCGCCAGGACCGTCGCCCAGGCCGCCGTACATGCGCACGTGGGTGCCGTCCGGGTGCAGGCGCTGCACGCGGAAGTTGCCGGTCTCCGAGACGTAGAGGTCGCCGTCGGGCCCGACCGCGACGTTGGTCGGGATGTAGAACTTGCCCGGATCCTTGCCGCCGCCGCCGATGCGGCGCTTGACGGCGCCGGTCAGCCGGTCGAACACGATGATGTCGTTGTTCTTGAGGTTGCAGACGTAGACCTCGTCGTCCTTCACCGCGACGCCGGCGGCCTTCATCAAGCCTTCGGTGCCGTAGGCGCGCAGGAACGACTCGTCGGGGCCGTAGGCGAGCACCTGGTTGCGGGTGCCGTCCGCGACGTAGATGGTGCCGTCGGGCGTCGAGGTGACCTGCATCGGTTGGCGCGCGCGGCCGCCGCCGGTGTTGCCCTTGAGCGGGCGGAACTCGTGGGCGGCCAGATCGAGAACGAAGATCTCGTGCGCACTTGCGTCCGACACGACGACGCGATCGCCGACGAGTGAGGCGCTGTACGGCTTGCCCAGCCCGCCCTTGGACGCGTCGTCCTTGCCGACGACGAACTCCGACAGGGCGCTGGTTTGCTCGATGTCCTCGGCCGACGTGTAGGACGTGAGGAACTGGATGCGCGGCCGGTTGGGCAGGGGCGGGTAGAAGACGGCGCTGCCCTTGCCGTTGTCGGTCGCGCCGCTGCACGCGGACAGCAGGGCGATCAGCGCACAAACGGCCCAGGATCCGAGGCGGGTCACTGGATGGTCAGACTTGGGATGGGGATGAGGACCGGGCATGACGGCATCCTTGTCGGCGGCCGGACGCTGTTGGCGGCCGGGGTCTGCAGCCGGGTCCGGAAGTCCCTGGCCGAGGCAGGGCGGAGCGCAGTGCAGCGTTGGCGGCGTCCGGACTTGCGACCGCAATGCACAGGATGTGCACGGTGCTGCTCACTAGCAGAAGGCACTGAGGTGGTCAACGCGACGGAGCGCCCAGCCGGCCGCGTTCCCTTCCTCGCCTGGCGCACGGGCCAGGCACCGCCCCCCGCCGCCCGAAGACGACGGGGAGCAGCACCGCAACAATTACTTGTTGTGGCAGGACAGGCACAGCGCGCTGCCGTTGTTCAGCATGCGCAGGAACTTGCCCTTGGAGTTGTCATGGACGCTATGGCACGTGGCGCACTGCATCTGGGCTCCGAAGAGCGGCAGAATGCTGGCTGCGTCGACGTACTTGTCGCTGACCGGGCTCTTGAGGCCACCGTCCGACGTGGCCAGGGCCGCGTCGTACGTGAACGAAATCGGGTGATCATTGGTCAGATCAGTCCCGAGCTTCGCGCCACCCGGATCCATGAAGTGCGTACCAGCGTTGCCGCCGTACGAGTCCAGCGCGACGGTACCGTCGTGGCAGGACAGGCACAGCTTGGACGTACCCGTCGGCTGACCGACGACTGCGTTCAAGGTAGCGCTGGTGTAAGCACTAAAGGTCGCAACAGTCACAGCGTGGTTCCACAGCGGGGCGCCCGGGACGGCCTGAGCGTTGTGTGGCGTGTGACAGAAAATGCAGATCTGGGTTGTACCCCAGCCCTGCGCGGAAAGGTCGTGGGCCGTACCAGCGATGCCAGCTTGCGCATCACGGGCCGGAGCCAGAACCACAAGCAACAGACCGGTCAGCACCATTGCTGCCGTCGTCAAGAAAGGAAACCGGCTAAGAGATCTCATTACCATTCCTCCCAATGTGGGTCGACGACCCGTCTTGCTGCGCATGCAGCGGAACGAGTAGACGACCCGTCTGCGAGGCTGTGGTGCACACGGCGTGCCAAACAGGACCGCAAGCTGCAAGCCGCTGAGAGTAAAGGGTTGTGTGGGTATTGCCGCGATCGTGTAGCCGGTCTGCGGCTGCGTCATCCGACGCAGTGCGCCGCCACGCGCTACTTGAGCAGGCCGAACTTGCGCAGCCGGTAGCGCAGGAGGTCGCGGCTCACGCCGAGCAGGTTCGCCGCCTGCACCTGGTTGCCACCGCAGCGCAACATGGCCTGGCGCAAGATCTCTTGTTCGAGGTCGTGCAGGCCGATGGTGCCGTCGAGCTTGAGTTGCAGGACGACCTCTTCGCCTTCCGCCACCGGCGACTCCGCCGCGTGCGCGGTCGGATGCGGCAGCGGGGGCGGCGGGGGCGCAGCCCCGGCAGGCAGCTCCGGCGGAAGAGGCAACGCCGTCCGCAGCCTCTGGATCTCGTCGGGCAGCACATCGATGCGCACGAGCGGATCGCGGTCGGACAGCACGATCGCCGCCTCGATCACGTGGCGCAGCTCGCGCACGTTGCCCGGCCAGGCGAAGGCACGCAGCACGGCGCGCGCCTCCGGCGAGAAGCCGGTGACCTGCGAACCCATCTCGCGTGCGAAGATGCCGAGGAAGTGATCCGCCAGAAGATCAATGTCTTGCACACGGTCGCGCAGCGGCGGCAGGTTCAGCGTGAGGACCTTCAAGCGGTAGTACAGGTCCTCGCGGAACTTGCCGGTCGCCACCAGATCGCGCAGGTCGCGGTGCGTCGCCGTCACGATGCGCACGTCCGCCTGGACCTCGCGCGTGCTGCCCAGGCGTCGGTAACTGCGCGTTTCGATGAAGTGCAGCAGCTTGGCCTGCATCTCCACCGGCATGTCGCCGATCTCGTCGAGCAGCAGCGTGCCGCCGTTGGCCTCTTCGAGCAGACCGCGCTTGGCGACGCGCGCATCGGTGAAGGCGCCACGCTCGTGACCCATCAGCTCGCTCTCGATCAGCGTCTGCGGCACCGCCGCGCAGTTGATCTCGACGAACGGCGAATGCTTGCGGTCACTCAGCTCGTGCAGCGCGCGAGCGAACACGCTCTTGCCCACGCCCGTCTCGCCCAGCATCAGCACGGTGCTGCGCGGCGTGTGCGCGAAGCGGCGCAGTCGGTCGAGCAGCAGCCCCATCGACGGGTGGGCGCTGTAGATGCCGAGCCGCGCCAGATCCTCGGTCGAGGGCAGTTCCGCCGGCGCGGGCGCATTGACCGCTTGGATGCGCGCCAGCGCGTCGAACAGGTTGTCCGCTTCGAACGGCTTGGAGAGGTAGTCGTTGGCGCCCAGGCGCATCGCCTCGACCACCGTCGGCACATCGCCAAAAGCGCTGGTCACGATGACCTTGGGGCGGTCGCTCGGCGACAGCTCCTGCAGCAGATCGAGGCCGCGGCCGTCCGGCAGACGGATGTCCAGCAGGATCACGTGGGGCTGCGATCGCGCCAGCACTTCGCGCGCCTCAGCGAGCGTGGCGGCAGCCGTTGGGATATAACCCCAGCGTTTCAAGTCTTTGCACGTGGACCAGGACAGCAGCTTCTCGTCCTCGATGACCAGGACGTGCGTTCCGGGTTCTACGCGACCAGCAGCGATGGGCATCGGATGAACCTTGCACCGGCATGTCTGCGCGGCGCCCTTCGAGGGCCGGGACGTTACCACACCCTCGCGTGCGTAGCCATGATCCATGCAGGTTGCGCGCTGACTGTGTGTGGAGCGTTTCACTTTGATGCGACTTCGTGACTTGGCACGAATCCAGCAGTACCTTCCTGCGCGATCTTCGGGCAGTCATGCGGCCGCCCTCTCCCAGACAAGGCAAACGTAGATGTGCGCCGCACCTCACAATCCGCGGTCTGGAGTCTGGCGTGCCGCCGGCCCGTGGCGTTGGATCGTGTGGGTCGACTCGCTCGTCTCGACCGTGCCTGGCCGCGTGTTCCTCGCGACCCTGGCCGTGCTCGTCGTCACCAGTTACGTGTTGATGAACGTGCTGTTCCAGGAGGACCGCTTCCACGCGCTGACCGAGCCGCAGCGCCAGGCGGACACGGAGGCGGCGCAGCGCACGCTGGAACTCTCTCTGCTCAAACAGGATCCACGGCAGGTGGACGCGGACCTCGTCGCGATCAGCCGCCGCCTGCCGAGCATCGTGCGCATCGACGTGGCAGGTCCGGATGATCTTGTGCGCTATTCGACGTTGCCGCAGGCGCTGGGGCGGCCGCCGACCCTGCTCGACGCAGCGACGGCGCGGATGGCGGCAGCGCACGGCGTTTCCATCGAACGCTCCGGCGATCCGGGGCGCCACGTCCTGGTGCGCCCGGTGCTGCTGCCGCCCACGTGCGCCAATTGCCACCGCGGTTCGTTCGACCCTGATCTCGGGCGCATGTACGTGGTCACGGACAACGTCGCGGCGATCCAGGCGCTGCGGGGTACGACGCTGTCCGTGCTGCGCCTGCTGGCCGTGATCGTGCTGGTCCTCGCGATCGTGCTGGGCATCTACGTGCACCTGAGCTTCATCGTCCCCGCGCGGCGTTTTGCCGATCACCTGCGCCAATTGGGCGATGGTCCGGCGCCGGGGATGGTCGATGTGGCCACGCTGCCGGCCGAACTGCGCCAGATCGCGCACGCCTTCAACCGCGGCGTCGAGAGCCTCATCGCCGCGCGCCAGGAGGTCGAGCGCCTGCAGCAGGAGCGCCTCGCGCACGTCGAGCGGCTGGTCAGCATCGGCCGCTTGTCCGCGATGCTGGCGCACGAGATTCGCAACCCGTTGGCCGGCATCTCGAGCGCCGTGCGGATCCTGGCCGAGGAACTGCCGATCAAGGAAGAACATCAGGAGATCGTGGATGAATTGCAGCGGCAGGTGAAGCGCTTGTCGCGCACCTTGACCGAGTTGCTGTCCTCCTCGCGGCCCCACGACCCGGTGCCCGGTCGCCTGTGCCCGCAGGAGGCGGTGGCGCGCGCGGCGCACATCGTGCAGCCGGCGTTCGAGCGGCGCGGTCTGCACTTCGTCGTGAGCATGGAGCCCGACACGCCGGCGGTGTACGCGGACGAGGAGTGCCTCGTGCAGGTGCTGCTCAACCTGCTGGTCAATGCCGAGCAGGCGGTGGCCGGCGCGGGGCTGGTGCGCGTCGACGTGCACCGCTCGTCGGACAACGACGGGATGGTGGCGATCACGGTGGCGGACAATGGTCCGGGCATGCCGCCGGAGGTGCTGGCGCGCGTCGGCCAGCCGTTCTTCACGACCAAGAAGGAAGGCACGGGCTTGGGGCTGGCGATCAGCCGCGAGATGGTGGAGCGCATGGGCGGCCGGCTGCTGGTCGCCTCGCCGCCGGGGCAGGGCGCGAGCGTGACGGTGATGCTGCCGGCCTTTGCCGACCAGGCGGCGCCGCAGAACCCGGAGCTGGACGTGGAGCCGAACGCGACGGTCGGGCTCATGCCGCGCCGCCACTGGAAGACGCCTGGGACCGGGACGGAGCTGGGCATCGGCCTGCTGGCGCTGCTGGGTGCGCTGTGGCTGCTGCCGGCGCCGGCGCTGGCGGCGCCGCGCAAGGTGCCGGTGGCGGCCAAGCCGCTGCCCAAGCCGGGGCCTTCGTGCGTGACGTCGGCGTGCCACAAGTCGGTGCTCAAGAAGCCGGATCGGCATGCGATGTTGCGGCCTTCGACCTGCTCCTTGTGCCACCAGCCGATGCGGCGGCCGGGCGTGGTTCCGCGCGAAGGTGCGCCGGAGCCGTTCGGCACGGAGCTTGCCCTGCAGAACAGCAAGTCGCACCCGGCGGGTGGTTTCCAGCCCGTGCGCGAGCGGTTGCGGGCGCGCATGGGGCCGCCGCTGCCGACCAGCGGGCCGATCGGCGGCGTGGGCGGTTCACCGGAGGCGGGGCCGCACAGTCGCGCAGCACGCGGCAATTGCACGCTTTGTCATGATCCGCACGCGGCGGCCAAGGACCACCTGCTGCGCAAGCCGGTGCCGGGGCTGTGCATGATGTGCCACCAGAAGACCTGGCCGCGCACGAAGTTCACCCACGCGCCGGCGGCGATGGGCGATTGCCTGGACTGCCACGTGCCGCACGCCGGCCGGATCCGGCCCAACCTGCGCACCACCCAGCCGGAGCTGTGCTTCGATTGCCACACGGAGATGAAGGAGCGCCTGTCCAAGGTGCGCCTGCATCCGCCCGTCGCGGAGCGCTGCAGCCTGTGCCACGGCCCCCACGGCGGCAACCACCGCATGTTCTTCAAGGAGGAGGGCAATGCGCTGTGCCTGTCCTGCCACAAGGCGATCGAGCAGCACGCCAAGACCGCGCCGTTCAAGCACAAAGCCCTGACCAAGGCGTGCACGTCCTGCCACGATCCGCACGGCACGCCGGAGCCGCGCCTGCTGCGCCAGCCCATGGTTGCGCTGTGCACGTCCTGCCACGAGAAGGTCGGCAGCGAGGTCGGCGCGGCGCATTTCCTGCACGGCGCCCTCGACCGCGGCAGCTGCACCGGCTGCCACGATCCGCACGGCGGCAGCTTCCAGGCGCTGCTGCGCGGCCCGTTCCCGGTCAAGAAGCCGTACCAGGCGTTCGAGGGCGATCCGTACGGCCTGTGCTTTCTCTGCCACGAGCGGATGCTGCTCGAGAGCGGCAAGCCGCCGCGCACCGGCTTTCGCAACGGCGACAAGAACTTGCACCATGTTCACGTGGCGCGCGGCGAGAAGGGGCGCTCCTGCATGCTGTGCCACTCCCCGCATGGCGCCGACCAGCCGCACATCCTGCGCGAGGAGATGCCGTTCGGCTCGGCGAAACTGCCCATGGAGTTCACGGCTTCACCTGATGGTGGCAGCTGCAAGTCGGCGTGCCACGAGGTGCGCAAGTACGCGCGCCGCGACATCGTGAAGGTGGCGCCGTTGCCCGCCGCGCCGACGCCGACCACCAAGAAGTAAGGGATTCGGCAGCTACTTCTTCAGCTTGTCCACGCAAGCCTGCTTGCCCGCGAGCGCTTCCGCGTGGGCCGCATCCAATGCCAGCGCCTTGTCGAACGCGACGATGGCGTCCTTGCACTTGTCTTGCGCCGACAGGATGTTGCCGTGCAGCGCGTGTGCCGGCGCCTGGGCGGCATCGATCTCCAGGCTCTTCTGCACGGCCTCCAGCGCCTTCTCCAAGTTGCCGGACTTGAAGAGCATTCCCGCGAGCTTGAAGTAGCGCCGCGCCGCCGTCAGATCGACGCCGACCTTGGACGCCGGCGGACTCAGCACGTCAGCCAGCTGTTTCTCCGTGATCTCACCCAACTGGAACAGCACGCGCGCCTTGACCGTCTCGCAGAAGTTGATCTTCATGAACGGCACGAAGGCGATCAGCTTGTGCGCGCCGTCCGCAATGACCACGAACGGCAGCTGCGCCGCTTCCAGCGCGCCGTACACCGCGTCGCCGGCATCGAGCAGCACCGGCATGGCCACGCCAGCTTCCCCAATCGCCGTCTTGACTTCCGCGGGCGTGAAGCGGTCCGAGACGATGCCCGTCCAGCGCAGCGGCTTGCCGGAGAGCTCGCGCTCGCACAGCGCCATCTGCTTCATCACGTCGCGCGAGTGGTCCTGATCCGGCCGAAAGAAGAACAGGATCTGCGCGCCCTCTTTGCCCAGCAGGTGGCGCTTGCCGCCCTGCACGGTAGCCAACTCCGCATCGGCAATCACGGTTCCGTTGGACGCGTGCGCCGTGGCAAACGGGCTGTGCAGGCCCGCCCAGAGCACCGCGCAAGCCATCAGCAGCGAGCGGTGCGCCACTGTCATGGCGCCGCCTGCGCGTTGCCGGCGGTCTTGACGACGTTCACGTAGGTCTTGGCCGTGTGGCAGGTCTTGTCGCAGGTGCCGCCATCGGCGTTCTTCTTGTAATTGACCTGCAACAACCAGCCCTTGGAGCCGAACGGCACGCTGTCGCGCACCTGGAACGCCTGCTTGGAGGCGTGGACCTCGTGGCACGCCCGGCAGGTGCGGCCGCGGTCCGGCTTGTTCACGTGGACGAAGTGCAAGTTCCGGTTGCCATTGCGAAAGCGCGTCGCCGTCGTCGTCTCCTTGGTGCTGATCATCTTGGAGTCGTGGCACTCGAAGCACAGCGCGTAGTTCTCCGGGTTGAAGGGGGCGTAGAAGCGCGCCGGGTAGACCTCGCCCAACAGCCGGAAGTTGTCGCCGCCGTGCGGCTGGTGGCACGCGCTGCAGTCCTTGTCCGCCACAGGCGCGTGGTGCACCGGGTTGTCGTCGAGCAAGGTCTTGAAGTTCACCAGCTTCTTGCCGTCGCCGTCCGTGATGTCGTCCTTGCTGTGGCAATTCACACACAGGTCAAAAGGCAGCGCAATTAGAAGCTTTTCGATGTTCGATGCATGCGGATTGTGGCAATTGACGCAGGACGCGCCCTGGGTCAGCGCGCCGTGCTGCACCCGCGCCTCCATCTTGCTCTTGATCTTGGTGTGGCAGCCGACGCACAGGGCGGGCGGCCGCGACACCAGCAAATGCGGCTGCTTGGAGTTGTGCGGGTTGTGGCAGTTCGTGCAGTTCTCTTCGGCGACGATGTGGCGCGCCTTGCGGCTGGCGAAGAGGTCGGTGAACTCGTCGTGGCAGCTGAAACACACCTTGTTCACGGGCTTTTGCGCGGGGCCCGGGTCCTTCGGGTCGTTCTTGGCGTGGCAGATGCTGCAGTCGCCGCTGGCGTAGGGACCGTGCGCCGACACCGCCTCCTTGTTGTCGCAAGGCGAGACATTCACGGGCTTTCGCTGCGGCGCGGAGATGTCTTTGTAGTTCGCGCCCGCCCCCTGCTCGACTGGCGCGCCCGCCGCGGGCTTGTCCGATGGCTTGCCGGGCGCCGCGGGGGCAGCGGGAGCCTTCTTGTCCGGCTTCTTGCCCTTGGCTGCCAGCGCCGGCGCCGCCGAAAGCGTCAAGGACAGCGCGACGAGCGCGGCCAGGATGGGAAAAAGTGTAGCCGAAATGCGTGCTTTCATGGAGTCCTCGGAAGGGGCTGTCGCCTGTTGCGCGCCACCATCGCAGGCCGCGCGCGCCGTGAGGGCCTGCAAGAACCGCACCAGGGCAGGGCGCGTCCGCCGGATTGCCGTCTGCCGTCCGCCGTGGCACAACCGCGCCAGCCGCCGTGGCGGCGCAGGAGGAAGCATGACCGCGAAAAGCAAAGCGATGACCTCGGATGCGCGCGCCGACGACTACATCGCCTGGTTGACGGGCGCCGTCACGCCGCCGCACGCCGTTCTCGCCTGCACGGAACGCTTGCTGCGTGCGGGGTTCCAGCCGCTGACGCTCGCCGCGCCGTTGCAGCCGGCGGTCGGCGATCGCCGCTTCGTCGTGCATCCTGACGGCAAGTCGGTGATCGCGTTCGTGGTTGGCGAGCGCTCCCCGGTGGCGACCGGCTTCGCGCTCGTCGGCGCGCACACGGACAGTCCGGATTTGCGCTTGCGCCTCAACCCGATGGCCGCGGCGGCGGGCACGGTGCAGTTGACGACGCAGTTGCACGGCGGCCTCATCCGCCGCTCCTGGCTCGACCGCCCGCTGGCGCTGGCTGGCACCGTGTTCGAGGTGCTGCGCGGCCGCGGTGGCAAGCCCGTGTTCCACAAGCTGACCGGGCAGCCCGTGCTGAACCGTCACCTCGTGCACATCGATGAACCCGTTGCCATCATTCCGGATCTCGCCATCCACATGGATCGCGAGAAGAACGACAAGGGCGCCATCAACCCGCAGACGCAACTGAACGCGGTCCTGGCGAGCGGCGACTGGGATGCGGAGCGCGTGATGCGCGAGCTCTCGCAGCGCACCGGCGTGCAGCTGGATCGCGTCGACGGCTTCGATCTGCACCTCGTGCCGTGGCACAAACCGATGCGCGCCGGCCTGGATCGTTCGCTTGTGCTGGGGCCGCGCCATGACGATCTGGCGATGGTCTACTGCGGGCTGGAGGCGCTGATCGCCTCGGTGGTGCGCGACCCGACGCCGGTGCGCACGCGGGTGGCGGCGTTCTTCGATGCGGAGGAGACCGGCTCGCAGACGGCTTCGGGCGCGGCGTCGGCCTTCCTGCGCGACGTGCTCGTGCGCCTGACGCGCCGGCACCCGGACACGGACAGCGCGGCGGACCCGGAGCAGGCGTTTGCCGAGACGATCTGCCTGAGTGCGGACATGGCCCACGCGCTGCATCCGAACTACATGGAAGTCCACGACAAGCAGCACGCGCCGACCATCAACGGCGGCCCGGTCTTGAAGGCCAACACGAACGATCGCTATGCGACGACGGGTGAAACGGCTGCGATCTTCGCGGGTCTATGCGAAGCGGCGGGCGTGAAGGTGCAGGACTTCGTGATGCGCCAGGACATGGCGTGCGGCACGACCATCGGGCCGATCACGGCGGCGTCGCTGGCGGCGCGCACGGTCGACATCGGCTGCCCGATGTGGGGCATGCACTCGAGCTGCGAGACGCTGGGTGCCCACGATCTGGCGGCGATGACCGACGTGATGCGCGTGTTCTTCGTCGGCGGCGCGTAGCTGGGGACCTAAGCCCCCACCCGCCATTGCCAGCTTGCCCGTGCGCCTCCGCTTCCGCTAGTCTCGACGCCGATGGGGCCGCTGCGCCTCACGATGCCAGGGAGCCACGCCATGCCCGGTTTGCAGCCTTCGATGATGAAGCAGCTCGCGAAGTTGGCGTTCAAGGCGCACGCGATCCAGCTGCCGGTGAACTGGAAGCAGCCGTCGGCGGATCCCGACAAGAAGCAGTACCCGGATGCGTTCAAGCCCAGCGAGCGCGCTACCGTGCCGGATCCGTCCAAGCTCTTCCTGCCGGCGACCGTGAACAAGTACCACACGGATTCGGTCAAGACGGTCAGCGGCAACTTCGAGAAGTACATCGACGGCATCACGGCGGCCATCTGCAGCGGCATCGACATGTGGCGCCTGCAGGCGAAGTTCAAGGATCTCAAGATCATGGCGGTGTCGGCGATTGGCGCGCCGGGCTGCCTCGACGGACCGGAGTTGAAGTCGCTGATCCTGATGAGCGCGCCGATGTCCACGGCGCAAGAACAGAAGTATTCCAAGGCCATCGCCAGTCATGTCAGCGAAGCCTGGAAGAAGTGGCAGGACAAGGTCACTGTGCCCGGCCTGCCGTGGTATCCGGCCTTCGCGGCGTTTCCTTCCCCGCAAGCCCCGCCCATGCCGAACGTGCCGACGCCGCTCATCGCCTGCCCATCGCCGATGATGAGCGAGATGACGCCGGAACAATTGAAGAAAGGCATGATCGACAAGCTCGGCGAGAGCGATGCGCAGCACCACAAGGAACTGTTCGACAGCATTGCGAAAGCCGTCGGCGCGTTGTTCCTGGCGTGGCTGCCGCAGCAGCAGGTCATGCTGGTGATGGGCAAGGGGCCGATCCCGACCTTTGCGCCGCCCTACGTGCCCGTGGGGCCGGTCGTCGGCGGCGACAACATCGCCGTGCCGGGACACCTGGCCGCCTAGAGCGGCGATCAACAACCGTTGATCGGCGCTCCCAGGAGCCGGTGCGTCCGCATCGGCGCACTCGGCGACCCAACAACACTGCCGAGCACCGAATCAGAAGCGGGTTTCTGATTCGTGCTCTAAACCCCGCTACTTCTTGGGCTTCTTGGCATCCGGTGGCGGCACCGGCTTGCCTTCCTGCGCGGCCTTGGCGATCTCCGCGCGGCGCTCCGCCTCTTTCTTTTCCTTGGCTTCCAGGGCCTTGAGCGCGTCGGTCTTCTCCTTGACGTACGCTTCCTCTTCCTTCTTGCGCTTGGCCTCCGCCGCCTCGTCGACCGTGCCGTCGGACGCCTTGGTCACCCAGCCGTCGTCGTCGACCTGCCGGTAGGTGCCCATCTTCTCGAGTTCGAGCGCCTGCTGATCCGCGTCCAGCTCCGGCGTTTTCGCTTCCAGATACGCCTCTTGCGCGAACATCTCGCGGATGTCCAGCACCTGCGTGCCATCGCCCTGCGCGCGCCGCGCCGCTTCCGCCCAGTCGCGCTCCTTGCGTTCGCCCACGTCGAGATCGAGCACCCAGCCGACCATGTGCGGATAGTCCTCGATCTCCTTGAAGCTTTGCACCGGGAAATGCGCGCGCCAGATCAGCGTCAGTTGCCGTGCATCCGGCTCGATGACCAGCGTGTCCAGCTTCAAGTCCCGGCGCTCCACCCCGCGGCCGCGATCCAGCTCCGCCTCCAACACCTTGCCCGGCAAGCGGAAATGCAGCGTGCCGTCCTTGGTCAGGTGCGTCAGCGTGACCTCTTCGTCGCCCGTCAGCGCGCCCCACTGCATCGTCGGCGCCGCGGCGTTCCAGTAGCCCGGCTTCATGACGTCCGGCTTGGAGCGCTTGTCCAGCTCCCGCAGCAGCGCCACGTCCTCCTCCTTCTTGAGATCCAACGCTTTTTTCTGTTCTTCGAGCTTGCGTTCCCAGCCCTTCAGGTCGCTCGGATAAGGCCCGGCCAGATCGATGCGCGGCCGCGCCTGGCGCGGATAGGTCGAAAAGCCGACAGGAAGCGGCACCTTCTCCAGCGCCAGCCAATCCTGCAGCAGATCGCGCGGCGTCAGCGGCGCTTGCGGATCCTCGATCAGCGGCAGCTCCAGCCGCGAGAGGATCGCCTCGTGCGGCGAAACGGCAAAACCCTTGCCATACGGGTTGGTCGGGCAGGGCAGCTCGGGAAACTCGGCCAGCTTCTCGTCCTCCGCCTTCTTGCGTTCCTCGATGCGCTTCTTGCGCGCCTTGAGCTCCGCCTCGTCCGTCGTCACGAAGCCGGCGCGCAGCGTCTTCTCCCATTCGTCCTGGATCTGCGGGCTTGCGCCCTCCAGCAACAGTGCCTTGTCGAGCACCAGTGCGCCGTCGAACGACTCGACCTTCTCGCCCAGCCGCGCCGCCGAAGCCGCCGCCAGCGCCTTGGCCGCCTCGTCCTGATCCGCCTTCGATTTCGCGAGTTCCACCGCCAGCAGCTCATCGGTCAGGATCTCGACGCCCTCATCGACCTCCAGCACTTCGCCAGCGGCCGTCTGCCGCCGCTTGGGCTTCACTTCTGTTGGTGTTTCAACAGGCTGCGCGTCCTTGGCCTTTTGCTTCTCCAGGTCGCCATCGCGCAGGATCGCCACGCCCGACTTCGACGCCGCGCGACCGGCGATGCGCACGCCCTCGAAGTCGTAGCCTTCCTTGCCGTCGCTGCGCGCCACGTCCTCGTCGGGCTGCGCCCCGGAGCCGAGGCTGTCGAACAGCTCCTTCTCCTTGGCTTCCTTCGCCTTTTTCTCCGCCGCCGCCTTCGCGCCTGCCTGCGCGGCTTCCTGCTTCTTGTCCGCCTCCGCCTTCTCCGCGGCCATGACGGAGAGCACCTGGCGCTGGATGCGCAGCGTCTCGTCGTCGGGAATCACGCGCGTTTTGCCGCCATAGGCGTTCGAGAACGACAGCAACACGTCCGCCACCGGCTCCGGCTCCGAGAAGCGCGGCGGCTGCGGCACCAGCTTGCCTTCCTGCTTGCGCGGCTGTGTATACAGGCACTTGCGCGGACCGATGATGCGCAGCCGCTGCTGGCGCGCGCCCACGCGGATGCCGCACTCGAACTCCGGCAGCGGCTTGCCGCCGGGCGCATACGCCTTGCCGACCACGATCACGTCGACGCGCGCCTTCTCCGCCACCAGCTCGCCTTCCAGCGTCGGCGGCGCGACCATGACATCGCCTTCGTCGCAGCGATCTTCGATCGAGAACGGCGGCTGGTCCTCGTCCGGCAGTGGCTGCGCGGTGGGATTGTCGATGGGAATCGCGTAGGTGCGCCGCGCAATCAAGGCAATGGCCAGCTCGCCCGTCGTGCGCTCGCACGGCAGCAAGGCGACCCAGTAGCCTTTGCGCAGATCAGGCATCGTCCGGTTCCGCGGCCTCCTGGCCGGCACCGGCAGCGTAGTCGCAGCGTGGATGGGGAGCAACTGCCGCGCTTGCCGCTTGACCCAAGCCGCGGAACGCGCAAGATCCGCGCGCCGCGGGCTCCCTCCCGCGTCAGATGGGTGTCATCATGCCGCAAACGCCGGAACTTTCGGGCTTGACCCGCGCGCGCCGCTGGCTTCTGGGCAAGCCGCGCGATCTTGCGGATCGCTCGATTTTCCATCAGCTTTCGCTCGTGCCCTTTCTGGCCTGGGTGGGGCTCGGCGCGGACGGACTGTCCTCGTCCGCCTATGGTCCGCCGGAGGCCTTCGCCGCCTTGGGCGAGCACCGCTGGCTCGCCGTCGCGATGGCCGCCATGACGGCCATGACGGTGTTCATCATCGCATTCGCCTACACCCGCATCATTGCTGCCTTTCCCAACGGCGGCGGCGGCTACGTCGTGGCGACGCGCCTGCTGGGGCCCGTCCCAGGCCTCGTCTCGGGCTCCGCGCTGCTCGTGGACTACGTGCTGACGGTCACGGTGTCGATCGCCGCTGCCTGCGACGCGCTCTTCAGCTTCCTGCCGCCTGGCGCGCAAGAGGGCAAGCTCATTTGTGAAGTCGCGATCGTGCTGGGCATGACCGTGCTCAACCTGCGCGGCGTGCGCGAGGCGATCCTGCCGCTGGTCCCGGTGTTCCTGCTGTTCCTCCTCACCCACGTCGTGCTCATCGCCGCGGGCCTGATGGTCCCGGAGCAGCACGTGCCGCTGGTGCAGCAGGTCCAGGACGGCTGGCATGCCAGCCACGCCAAGCTCGGGCTCCTGGGCGTGCTGATGCTGTTTGCCCGCGCCTGGTCGCTCGGCGGCGGCACCTACACAGGCATCGAGGCGGTCTCCAACGGCTTGCCGATCTTGCGCGAACCGAGGGCCAAGACCGCGCGCACCACCATGGCCTACATGGCGATCTCGCTGGCGCTGACGGCCGCCGGCCTGCTCGTCAGCTACTTGCTGGCCAACGTCCATCCGATCGAAGGCCAGACGCTCAACGCCGTGCTGGCGCAGAAGCTGACCGGCGATTGGCCCGGCGGCGCGACCTTTGCCGTCGTGACGCTCGTGGCGGAAGGCGCGCTGCTCGTCGTCGGCGCGCAGGCGGGCTTTCTCGACGGCCCGCGCGTGCTCGCCAACATGGCGCTCGATGGCTGGGCGCCGCGCCGTTTCGCGGCCTTGTCGGAGCAGTTGACGACGCAGAACGGCATCGCGCTGATGGGCGTGGCCTCCTTGGGCGCGCTGCTCTACACCAAAGGCGACGTGAGCCACCTCGTCGTCATGTACTCGATCAACGTGTTCCTGACGTTCTCGCTGTCGATGCTCGGCATGCTGCGCAAAGCGTGGCGCGAGAAGCACTGGGGTGACCTGCCGCTCTTCACCGTCGGCTTCTTCCTGTGCGCCGCGATCCTGTGCGTCACGGCCAGCGAGAAGTTCCTGGAAGGCGGCTGGATGACGCTGTTCGTCACCGCCGGCCTCGTCAGCCTGTTCGCGGTCATCCGCAAGCATTACCAGATTGTGAGTGGGCAGTTGGCGCGCCTCGACATCGACACGCCGCAAGTCGAGCTGACCGGCGTGGAGCCGGCGCCGCTGCACCCCGAGGACCCGACCGCCGTCGTGCTGGTCGGTGGCTACAACGGCGTCGGGCACCAGACCCTGACGGCAGCGTTGCGAGCGTTTCCAGGGCACTACAAGAATGCGGTGTTCGTCGCGGTCGGCAACGTGGACTCGGCGGCGCTCAAGGACGAGGCGGAGCTGGCCCGCATCCGCGAGGGCGTCAAGCACACGCTGGACAAGTACGTCGTGCTGGCGGAGTCGCTCGGGCTGCGCGCCAAGGGCCTGCAAGGGCTCGGCACCGACGTCGTCGCGGAGCTGGAGTCGTTGTGCCTCGTGGCCGCGGAAGAGTGCAAGGACGTGACGTTTTTCGCCGGCCAGTTGATGTTCGGCAAGGAGCGCTGGTGGCACGGCATCCTGCACAACCAGACCGCCTTCGCGCTGCAAAAGCGCTTGCAGTGGGATGGGTTCACGATGGTGATCCTGCCCGTCCGGCTGCGCTGACAGGAGTCAACGTGAAAGCACTGGTCTTTCTGGTTGCGGTCTTGCTGCCTGCGACGCTGCTTGCGGCTCCGGCTCCGGCTCCGGCTCCGGCTCCGGCTCCGGCTCCGGCCACCGTCGCCGAAGCGCAGACCTTCCTTGACCTCTACAACTCGCTCTGCCAGCGCCTCACCACGGTCGCGTCCGAGGCGGAGTGGGCCGCGTCGACGGACGTCTCCGAGAAGAACGAGGGCCGGCGCACGGCGGCCGATCAGGCCTTCGCGGCCTTTGCCGGCGACGCCAAGATCATCGCGGTCGTTCGCAACCTGCTGTCCAGGAAAGCGGAACTGCAGCCGCGCCAGGTGCGGGAGCTGGACAAGGCCCTGCTGCGCGCCGGCTCGAACCCGGGCACGATTCCGGACGTGGTCAACGCGCGCATCGAGGCCGAGAGCCGGCAGGCCTCCGTCCAGGACGGCTTCGTGTACTGCCTGGGCAAGCCGGCGAAGAATGGCAAGTGTCCGAAGCCGGCGAATGCCAACGAGATTGACGAGAAGCTGCGCCGCTCCAAGGACCTGGCGGAGCGTGCGCTGGTCTGGAATGCCTCCAAGGAGATCGGGCGGCCGCTCAAGCCGGGCCTGACCGAGCTGCAGAAGCTGCGCAACCAGGTGGCGCGCGAGATGGGCTACAGCTCCTTCTATGCCTTGCAGATCGCGGACTACGGCATGACGGTGCCGGAGATGATGACGCTGCTCGATGGCTTCGTCGCCGACACCAGGCCGCTCTACACGGCGCTGCACACGTGGACGCGGCGCGAGCTGGCGCGGCGCTACGGCCAGCCGGCTCCCACCGGCGATATCCCCGCGCATTGGCTGACGAATCGCTGGGCGCAGGAGTGGACGGGCGTGGCACCGGGCATCGACCTCGATGCCGGGTTCAAGGAGCGCACGCCAGAGTGGATCGTCAAGCAAGCCGAGGCCTTCTACGTGTCGCTGGGCTTCGCGGCGCTGCCGGCGTCCTTCTGGACGAAGTCGGACCTGTACCCGGTGCCGAAGGGCGGAAAACGCCTCAAGAACAGCCATGCTTCGGCGTGGCACGTCGACCTCGACAAGGACCTGCGCGCCCTCATGAGCGTCGAAGCGAACGCCGAGTGGTTCTCGACCGCGCACCATGAGCTCGGCCACATCTACTACTACATCTCCTACAGCAGACCCGAAGTGCCGGCGGGATTGCGCGAAGGTGCCAACCGCGCGTTTCACGAAGGGATTGGCGAGCTGATCAGCATCGCTTCGAGTCAGTTGCCCTACCTGCAGCAGCTGGGTATGGTGCCGAAGGACGCGAAGATCGCGCCGACGCAGGTCCTGCTCAGCGAGGCGCTCAACCACACCGTCGCCTTCCTCCCGTTCGCCGCAGGCACGATGTCGCGCTTCGAGTACGAGCTCTATGAGGGCAATCTGCCTCCGGAAAAGTGGCAGGAGGCCTGGTGGCGCCTGGCGCACCAGTACCAGCAAGTGGCGCCGCCCGATGCCGCGCGCGTCCAGGATCCGGCGTTGTGCGATGCGTGCACCAAGACGCACATCAATGACGATCCCGGGCAATATTACGACTACGCCATCGCCACCGTGCTCAAATATCAACTGCACGAGTACATCGCGCGCAAGATCCTCAAGCAGGACCCGCACAACTGCAACTACTGGGGCAACAAGGAGGTCGGCGCGTTCTTGAAGCATATCCTGGAGCAAGGTGCGACGCGCGACTGGCGCGAGGTGCTCAAGGAGGCGACCGGCGAGGACCTGTCGACGCGGGCGATGGTGGCCTATTTCGCGCCCTTGCAGGCGTGGTTGGACCAGGAGAACGCCGCCGGACGTTGACGGCACCCAGCTTCCAGGCCTACGCTCCCGCCACACAGGCCGCCGCTGGCTGCGTGGCGCGCTTCCCCTCATGAGGCGCAGGGTCGGGACCCATGAACGCCGCACCTCCACCCCAGCCTGCTGCGGACGCGCCGGGACCCTTTCGACGTTTGAAGTACGCCACGGCGATTGCGCTGGCGGGCATCGCGATCGGCGCTCTCGCTTGGGCGCAAGCCGGAGACAAGGTGCCCGTTGCTGGCCCGAAGGCAGAAGTCGCCAAGCCCACCGACGCTGCCAAGGATGGCGCGAAGCCTGCGGCAGCCGCCGCGCCGGACAAAGCGCATGTGGCGGCCAAGCCGGCGACGCCTCCGAGCGGCATCGTCAAGGGCGGCAACGTCTCCGCGTGGAACATCACGGATACCGCGAAGGTTTTTGCCGACGCCAAGCGCCTCGGGCTGGACACCATCACCGTGCCGGTGCGCGTCGACATGGCCGCCGCCAACGCGTCGGAAGTGACGCTCGATGCGGCAAGCCTTGAATTCGCCAAGAAGATCGTCGAGAGCAACCCTTCCTACAACTACATCATCGAACCGTACCCCTGGATCGACAACGGCAATGTGCCGGAGACCGACCTGGACCCGGCCGACAAGGCGGCGTGGTTCGTCTCCTACCAGGGCGCGCTCGTGTCGCTGGCCAAGCATTTCCCAACGGCTTGGGGCCTCTACGTCGCCTCGAACCTCGTCAAGATCGAGGATCAGTCGGCCAGCTGGATCGCGCTGGTCAAGGGCGTTCGCGCGGCATTTCCCGGCAAGATCATCTACCGCACGCAATGGTGGGCCACCGCCGCGTGGGAACCGAGCACGGTCAAGGCCTACCAGGCCAAGTTGAACAATCCGCTGTTTGGCGCGGTCGACGTCATCGCCATCGCCTCCTACTTCGAGCTCAGCGAGACCGCGGCACCGACGACGGCGGACATCAAGGCCGCGCTGCGGTCGACCACGGTCTTCGCCCGCAAACAGGACGTGTATGCCGAGGTCATGGCGCTTGGGGCCAAGTGGCAAAAGCCGATCTTCCTTGGGGAACTCAGCTGCCCATCGGTGGATTTCGGCGCGCAGAACCCGTGGGATCCGGCCGCGAGCGAGACGCCGAACGCCGACATCCAACGCAACTACCTGACCGCGTACCTCGAGACCTTCGCTCGAGATCCCGCGAAGTTCATGGGTTTTTCGTTGTTCACCATCGGCCATCCGACCGTTACGCCCTACGAATTGGCCCCGTCGGCGGCGGAGTACGTGCGCAGCTTCAAGTTGCCGCACCGCTAGGCGTCCAGCCCCATTTGGAGACACCGAAGTGAGCAACCGCCGTCCGCGAATCGCAGTCATTCTCGGCACTCGCCCGGAGTACCTCAAGCTGGCGCCCGTCATCGCGGAGCTGCGGAGGTTTCGCTCCTACGCGCACACCCAGGCCATCTTCACCGGCCAACACCGTGAGATGCTGGCGGGTCTCGACGAGTTGTTCGACCTCGAGCAGCACATCCCCCTGGCCGTCAACAACGCGCGGCCCAACCTGCCGGGCTTGACGGCAGCGCTGATTGCCGCGCTGGATGGCGAGTTCTGCCGCGACAAGTTCGATGCCGTTGTCGTGCAAGGGGATACGACGACAGCGTTTTGCGCGACCTTGACCGCCTTCTATCACCGCATTCCGGTGGCGCATGTGGAGGCCGGGCTGCGCACGGGAAACCTGTGCGAGCCGTTCCCCGAGGAGTTGAACCGCCAGCTCGTGGCGCGCATGGCGCGCTGGCACTTCGCGCCGACGGCGGAGGCGCAGCAGAACCTGCTGCGCGAGGGCGTGGCGCAGCAAGCCATCGAAGTGACGGGCAATACCATCATCGACACGCTGCACTTCGTGCGGGATCGCAAGATCCCACCCGACTACGAAACGGATCTGCTGCGCGAAGAGGCGCCGGAGCTCGCCGAGGCGCTGGCCGTGGTGCGCGCGCGTCATGGCAAGACCTTGGCGCTGCTCACGATTCACCGCCGCGAGAACCACGGGGACAAGCTCGATGCCTTCTTCCGCATGATTCGCTCCTTGGCGGCGGCGCATCCGGACCATCACCTCGTCTACCCCTACCACCTGAACCCGGAAGTGCGCCTCAAGGCCTTCCAGTTCCTCTCGGAAATCCCCAACGTCCACCTCGTGGCGCCGTTGTCCTACCGGCCGTTCCTCTACCTCATGGGGCAGGTCGACTTCGCGCTGAGCGACTCCGGCGGCCTGCAGGAGGAGTTCCCCTGCTTCGCCAAGCCGCTGCTCGTGCTGCGCGACGTGACGGAGCGGCCCGAGGTCATCGAAGCCCAGATGGGCAAGCTGGTCGGCGTCGAGCCGAATGTCGTGTATCCGGCCGCGGTTGACCTGATCGCCTGTGCCGAGGCGGGGCGCGCGCCGAGCTGGTTCGTGCCGGGTCCGAATCCGTTTGGCGATGGCCGCGCGTCGGAGCGCATCGTGGCGCGGATCTTGCGCGACATTGGCCAGACGTCCGACAGCTACGTCATCTAGCCGCGACGAACGAGGCAAAGCGAAAGCGAAAGCGCTTACCCCGAGCCGTGTTCCGGGTCCTGCGTCAGTCGAACTCCAGCTCGTCGACAAACGTCCACGACCCTGGCGTCACGAAGCTGATCTTGACGAACTTTGCGGTCTGCAAGGGAAATGCCAGATCGATGTCGCCGCGCTTGCCATCCGCGATGGCCGGTTCACTGCCGTCCGCGAGCTTGAACGGCAGGGCCGTGGTCCACTTGATCCCGTCCATGCTGAAACCCAAATCGATCTCAGGAGGTTGCGAGACTGCGCCATCTTTGCGGTTGTTGAGGCCGAGGCGCACGAACGTCAGGTTGCGCGGTTTGGCGAACTGCACGAACACGATTGGCGTCAAGGACGTCCACGCCACCCACTCGTAGCCGGGGCCGTTGCCCAGATCGCCGCTCCAGTCATCGCCGCCCTTGGCGCCGTCGAGCAACTGCCCCGTGGCGTAGGTGCCGAATCCTGAGGGATCGCTCGCCTTGCCGCTGACGGCGATGTCGTGCGGTTCGTCGTAGTAGCAGACTGCGCCGCAATCGGGCTTGACGTTGAAGCGGTACAGCGTGGCGCCGCAGGTGCTCTGCTCGTTGATCTTGCCGTCGCAGTTGTCGTCAAAAGGCGTGTCGCAGTCGTCCTTGGCTGGCAAGACCTGGCCCAACTGCAGCGCGCAGGCGCAGTCGACCACGCCAGCGCACACGTTGGCCGCGCAGACGTCGTCGTGCGTGCACGGATTGCCGTCGTCGCACGTGTGGGTGTTGAGGCTGTGGGCGCACGCGCCGGTTGCCGGTACGCAAGCGTCGTTCGTGCATGGATTCTGGTCGTCGCAGGACATGGTCGCGCCGCTGGGCAAGCACGCGCCGCCGAAGCACGCGTCGCCAAAGGTGCACGGGTTGCCATCGTTGCAGAGCGCGGTGTTGGGTTCGTGCACGCAGCCCTTGACGGTATCGCAGGAGTCCGCGGTGCAGCCGTTGCCGTCCTCGCAGACGGTCGCCTGCGTGGCCAGGTGCACGCATCCCGTCGATTTGTCGCAGGAGTCGACGGTGCAGGGGAATCCGTCGTTGCAGTCGAACACGACGCCGGTGCAGACGCTTCCCACGCAATGATCGCCCGTCGTGCAGGCGTTGCCGTCCTGGCAGTCGCCGGTGCGCACCGCGTGCTTGCAGTCGCCGGTGCTGGAACAACTCTCGGTCGTGCAAGGGTTTCCGTCGTCACACTGGCCGACGTAGCAGGGGCCGAAGACCACGGCGTCGGGCCCGGTGGAGCAGGATGCCAGGAGCAGCGCGAAGCAGGCAACAACGCTCGCCGCCAAGGCTTTCGTGCACCGAAGAGAAGTCCGTGTCACCATCGATCTCCCGCCCGCGGCCCAACCGAGTATGTCGACTTCGCCTGGCCCGGTCAACGCGAACGCGGGGTTGCGGCTAGTAGGAGAGCGTCGCCCGCAGCGCCGGACCGCGCGCCCGCTCCGCATCGGCAAAGCGGTACGTGGCGTTGATCTCCAGCCAACCTGGCGGCGCGCGGTAGCGATCCTCGCCAAACCACAAGCGCATGCTCAGCCCGGGCCCCACTGCGTCGATCAGCTCGTCGATGGCCTTGCTGTCGTACTCGACCGCGACAAACGCATGGGGAAACAAGGTCATGCGTGTGAAGTTCGGCACCGGCCACGTGACGCCGTAGCGGACCTCCGTGCCGACCAGCATCTGCCCGGCGTTCAGGTAGTACGCCGCTTCGCCGTAGACCTGCCAGCTCGCCCAGTTCGTGCGATCCAGGCGCTGATCCCCGCCGGCGCCGGTCGAATAGCCGATGCGAAACAGCCAGTCGTTGACCGAGCTTTGCCCGACCGCGAACAGCCTCTCGGCGGTGAAGACGATGTTCTGGCTTTCCAACGGCTTGTAGCGCACGCCGGCCGTCTCCTGCAGCGTCTTCCAGCCGGTCGGACCGCTGATGCCGTTGCGGAAGTTCTCGTAGGCGCGCGCAAAGAGTTGCAGCGTCTGGCCATTTCGATAGCCGATGACCGGCGGTTGCCAGTACAGCTCGACGCCGCCCTGCCAGACATCGAGGGCGCCCGCGTGGTAGGGCGAGCCAAGCATGACGCCCCAGGTCCGCTCCATTGTCTCGATTTCACGCCGAAAACCGTAGGTGCGCTGCGGGCTGAACGATTGCTCGAGGCCGTCGAGGTCCAGGCTGAAACGAAAGAGGGCAATCGCGGTCGCATTGTCTCCCAGGCGCTTGGCGGCATAGGCGGCGTCGGCGTAGTGGAACGCCTTGCCGGAGCCCAGTGCAAAGCCGCGCTGGAACGACGCGAGCCCGTTGGCGTCGTCATGCTGGCGCAAGTATGCGTAACCAATGTTGAGTTGCTTGTCGCCGCGCGGGTCGCTGCCGG